>JBGSZD010000001.1:0-2855 GCA_041750575.1 Thiobacillus sp.
TCGCCCGCCTGCCTCGTCACCGGCGAAGGCGACATGAGCGCCAACCTCGAACGCCTGCTCAAGGCCGCCGGCCAGGCCGCGCCCACCGTCAAGCCCACGCTGGAGATCAACCCGAGCCACGCCCTGGTCACGCGACTCAACAGCGAATCCGACGACACCCGCTTCGCCGACTGGGCCAACCTGCTGTTCGAGCAGGCCCTGCTGGCGGAAGGCGGCCAGCTCGACGATCCGGCGAGCTTCGTGCGGCGGTTGAATGGGTTGTTGGCGATGTTGCCGAATTGAGCAAGCGCCACGCATACCCGTCATTGCGAGCACCGCAGGTGCGCGGCATACGAATCCACACGGGCTTCAGCCCGTAGTGGATCGGAGTCCCCTTGTGGGGCAATCCAGGCCTGACCTGCGCCGACCTGTAAGCTCACCCTCGCCACCGCCATTTCCAACCTTGACGAAGGTTAGCACCATTGCTAACCTTCGTTCATGGCGTTTTCCGTCGAATACTTCCACGAACGCGTTCTGGCCGAAATCGAGTCCTGGCCTGTCGACGTTCTCGCGGATTACGCGCGCATCGTCGAATTGCTTGTGGAACACGGCCCCAACCTGAAGCTGCCTTATTCCCGCGCCTTCGGCGACGGCCTGTTCGAATTGCGACCTCGCGGCCGCTCGGGCATCGGCCGCGCATTTTATTGTTTTCTCGTGGGCCGGCGCGTCATCGTGCTGCACGCCTTCATCAAGAAGTCGCAGCAAACGCCCGACCACGAAGTCAAGATCGCCCGCAAGCGATTGAAGGAGGTTCAAAATGGCTGATCTGAAATTCCAACCGGTGCGCCACGACCACAAGGCGCTCCTTGAAAAGGCATCCAAGCGCCGTGGCTTTAAAGAAGCCTACGAAGCGCTGGAACTCGAATACACCCTGGCTCATGAAATGCTCGCCGCGCGCACCCGCGCCGGGCTTACTCAGGAAGCCGTCGCCACGCGCATGGGCACCACCAAAAGCGCGATCTCGCGCCTGGAGTCTGCTGGCAAACATGCACCCTCGGTGGCTTCGCTCAAGCGCTATGCCGAGGCTGTCGGGTGCACGCTCAAGATCGAACTGGTTCCATCTGATCGCAAGCGTCGAAAGAACGTGAAGCCTGATCTCCAGCAGGACGCGGCGTGAAATCAATTCGACCCTGGCCCCTTTGATTCTGCGGATAATCGGCCTTGGGAGGCGTAGTTGATAAAGGAAGGCGTCCAAAATCTTGGGGCTCAAATTAATTTGAGCCTGGCCCCTTTGATTGCAGACTCGCCTTCAAGGTGGTCTGGGGCGTGAGGGCCTGTTCCAGTTTCACGCCAAGCAAGGCCGTGGTCGAGCGGTCCGTCAGCGGGGCAAAGGTCAGGGGCGTCGTCACACCGGTTTCGGTATAGCCTTCCTGCTCGATCTTGGTGTACCGCAACGCCAGATACGGACGGATCAGCGTCTGCTCGCCGTACATGAGCGCGTAGCTCGCCACCCCCACGTAGCTTTCCGTGGTCAGGTCGACCGACCCCGTACCCGCTTCGGATGTACCGACAACTTCCCGGGTGATGTCGACATCCTTGACCTGATAGGCATTCGCCAGCTTGACCTGCCAGCCCAGCTCGTCGGCGTTCTGGTTCCACACGCCGAACACGCCAAGCAGGGGAATCTTGTTGTGCATGTTGATGCCCGCGGGCATGTCGTGATTCAAGCCCTGATCGAGAAAGCCCCCGATGCGGAATTGCGGCGAAATCCTGTAGCCGGCCACGATCACCGCGCTCGTCGTTTCTGAATCGGGGCTATTGACGTTGGTATACCGTACGCCGCCCGAAACACACCAGCCGTTCTCGCCGAACACATCGCAATCATAGGTGTTCATGTTGGCGAAATTCGTTGAATTGATGGCGGTGTCGAATACGCTGCGCATGCGTTGCCCGGTCAGCTGCAGCGATGCCTGGGTGTCGATGGCCGATGGGCCCGCCGAGAACAGCAGAAAGTTTCCGATCAGGAAAGGCGCGTCCTGGACGTTATAGGCGATGCTGCCGTCGGCATTGATTTGCTGAACATTTCCGACGGAATTTACGGTCAGCGTCCCATTCAAGTAACTCAGGGAAAGCGTCGGCTCGAACCAGCCATTCGGGCCTATCAAGTTGAAGTAGTCGTCCGACACCAGGGTCGCGCCGCTTAACGCATCGCGAAGAGTGATAAACGACGCCCCTCCGAAGCCGGCAATCGCGTTGATGACATTGCCCGCAGCGGGGATGCCCACAATGTTTCTATTTGCGCCATGCCCTAAATTCTGCTCGTCGCTGGTCAGGGTAAAGCCCCGGCCGTCCGCGAACGTGAACGTCGTCATGCCCGCACCGGTCGGGAAATAGAAGGTATTGGCCGAAGGCTGGGAAAATCCTGCGTCCGGCGAGGAAACTGTGATGCCTGCGACGGTATAACTCACTGCGTGCGCGGAACCGGCCAGGCCCAGAGCGGCCCCCATGCATGCGAGCGTGAGTGCCCTTGCTGTGGTTCGTGCGGGTTTATTGGATCGAATAGTCATGACTGATGGCGCTTTCCTGGTTTGTTTAGTTGTTTGCGCGGTCTGACTACGCTGTTGGTTCTTGCCCGTCTCGCCGCCCGCGCATGCATGCAAGGCGTGCGCGTTGGCGATCAAACAGCAGCGGTGACTAGCATTACGACTGAAGGGGTACAAACTGGAGGCAGCATTGGAAATAAAAGCGCATGCCCCATTTCCTGCGCGAGCCTGTCAGGACGATAATCAACGCGTTCCGATGTAAACGCCCGCAGCATGCCAACACTTTTCTCCCTGATCGAATCCCCCTTCCCGCCCGACTTCAGTGCGCTGTAC
>JBGSZD010000002.1:0-3568 GCA_041750575.1 Thiobacillus sp.
GCGGCCTCGTTCGCCGCGGGCAGCACGAACTGCGCGTCGGGATGGCGCTGCCGGACAAGCGTAGCGGCGTCGAGCATCAGCCGCGCATGGCGCGACACTTCGGAGAGGCGGCTACCGGGCAACAATGCGATGACGGGCCCGGCTGCCAGACCCAGCAAAGCGCGCACCGCAGCGGTATCCGGCTCTAGCGGAATCACGTCGGCCAGCGGGTGGCCGACGTAGGTGACGGGAATGCCGGCATCGCGGTAAATCTGTTCTTCAAAGGGAAAAACCACCAGCATATGCGACACCGCCTGTTTGATGCGGTGGATGCGTTCCGGCCGCCACGCCCAGATCGACGGGCTGACGAAATGCACGGTGGGAATGCCGGCCCGCTTGAGCTTGGTTTCCAGCGTGAAGTTGAAATCCGGCGCGTCGATGCCGACGAAGACGCGCGGCCGTTCGCGCAGGAAACGACGGGTGATACGGGAGCGTATCCACAGCAGTTCGGGCAGATGGCGCAGCACCTCGACGTAGCCGTTCACCGCCAGCTTTTCGCTCGGGTAGATCGCTTCGACGCCGGCATCGATCAGGCGCGGCCCGGCGATGCCGGCGGCGTGCAAATTCGGATGTTTATGCTTGAGTGCGCGGATGAAATGCGCGCCCAGAAGATCGCCGGAGGCTTCGCCGGCGACCAGACCGAGATCAATCACCGGATGATGCCGCGCTCGGCGCGCATGAGAAAATCGAGCAGTTGCCGCACTTCGGCATGGTTCGCCGCTTCAGGTTCGAGCTTGGCCTGCGCTTCGGCGAGCGTATTGCCCTCGCGGTAGAGAATCTTGTAGGCGCGCTTCAGTGCGGACAGCGCCTCGGCGGAAAACCCGCGCCGCTTGAGGCCTTCGTTGTTGAGCCCGTGCGGCGCGGCGGGCTGGCCGGCGGCCATGACGAAGGGTGGTATGTCCTTGAATACGACACTGGAGATGCCGGTCATCACGTGGGCGCCAACCTTGCAGAACTGGTGCACGCCGGTGAAGCCGCCGAGGATGGCCCAGTCGCCGATTTCAGCGTGGCCCGCGAGCGAGGCATTGTTGGCGAAGATGGTGCGGTCGCCTACCACGCAGTCATGCGCGATGTGGACGTAGGCCATGATCCAGTTATGGCTGCCGATGGTGGTGACGCCGCGATCCTGCACGGTGCCGATGTTGAAGGTACAGAACTCGCGAATGACGTTGTGGTTGCCGATTTCGAGTCGGGTCGGCTCTCCAGCGTATTTCTTGTCCTGCGGCGCCTCGCCGAGCGAGACGAAATGGAAGATCTGGTTGTGCACCCCGATCCGGGTGTGGCCCGTGATCACGGCGTGAGCACCAACCGTAGTACCGGCGCCAATTTCGACATGTTCGCCAATGATCGTGTAGGGGCCAATCTCGACGTCGTCGGCAAGCCGTGCGCCGGGTGCGACCAGTGCGGTGGGATGAATCAACGTCGCCATTTCAGGGCTTGTCGCGCAGGGTCGCCATCAGTTCGGCCTCGGCAACCATCGCGCCGTCGACCTCGGCGCGGCCGGTGTATTTCCAGATGCCGCGCATCTCGCGCACGATATTGATCTTGAGCACCAGCTGATCGCCCGGCTTGACCGGTTTCTTGAAGCGCGCCCCATCGATGCCGGCAAAATAGACGACGCCGATCTGCTCGGGCGTGTAGCCCTTGGTCTTGAATGACAGGAGCGCGGCCGCCTGCGCCATCGCTTCCAGGATCAGCACGCCGGGCATCACTGGCGCACCGGGGAAGTGACCGGGGAAAAACGGCTCGTTGATGGTGACGTTCTTGATCGCGGTGATGGTCTTGCCAAGTTCCATCTCGGTGACCTTGTCAACCAGCAGGAATGGATAGCGGTGCGGCAGGTACTGCATCACCTCCTCGATGTTCATGATCATTTTTTTTCCAGTTCTCCCAGTTTTTTTTCAAGTGCCTTGACGCGGTTCACCAGCTTGTCGAGATTGCGCATGTGGACGGCGTTGCGCTGCCAGACCTCGTGTTCGGAAAACGGCAAGGCCGAGGTGTAGGTGCCGGCCTTGGGCAGCGATTTGGTGATGAGCGTGTTGGTCGAGATGCGGGTGCCGTCGGCGATTTCGATATGGCCGAAAATCATCGCCGCGCCGCCAATCATGCAATGGCGACCGATCTTGGCGCTGCCGGCGATGCCGGTGCAGCCCGCGATCGCGGTGTGCGCGCCGATCGTCACGTTGTGCGCGACCTGGATCAGATTGTCGAGCTTGACGCCCTCCTCGATCACCGTGTCTTCCAGCGCACCGCGGTCGATGGTGGTGCAGGCGCCAACCTCGACGTCGTCGCCGATCAGCACGCGGCCGATCTGCGGAATTTTTTCCCAGCTGCCGTCGTTCGGGGCGAAGCCAAAGCCGTCCGCGCCGATCACGCAGCCCGAATGCAGAATGGCGCGGTCGCCGACTTCGCAGCGGTGATACACGGTGACGTTGGCGTGCAGCAGACAATCTTCGCCGATGCGGGACTGGTCGCCGATAACGCAATTCGCTCCGACCACCGTACGCGCGCCGATGCGCGCGCCACTGCCCACAACCGCGCCGGCAGCGATGCTGGCATCCGCTGCGATTTCGGCATCGGCGGCAACCGTTGCAGCAGTATGGACACCTGCTGGTGGCCGCGGCGGCGGATTCAGCAACCCCGAGACACGCGCGAAATAGAGATAGGGGTTGGGGGTGAGGATGCGCGGCAGGTCGGTCGCATCACGTGCGTCCGCAGGCAATATGACCGCGCCCGCGCCAGTGCTGCCCAGTTGGTTCAGGTACTTGCTCTGTGCGACAAACCCGATTTCATCAGACGTGGCGCGCTCCAGCGGCGCAACCTGCCGGATCATCCGCGCGCCATCCCCCACAAGCTCTCCGCCAAAGCGGGCAACCAGCTCTGCAAGCGATACCGCCATGGCGTGACCTTAGTTTTTATAAACGGGACGATTATCCACGCGGACCTATTTCAGGGATTTCATCACCCGGTCGGTAATGTCGATCTTGGGATCGAAATACACTGCCTGCTCGACGATCAGGTCGTACTTCTCGGCCCGTGCGATATCCTGGATGGCCTTGCGCGCACGCTCCTGAATCTGTCCAAGTTCCTCGTTCCGGCGCAGGTTGAGGTCTTCCCGGAACTCGCGACCCTGGCGCTGCAACTCGCGATTGAGGTTGCCCAGGTCGCGCTCCTTGTTCTTGCGCTCGCTGTCGGACATGGTGACGCCGTCCTTGTCGAGTTGCGACTGCAGGTCGCGTGCCTGCTTGGCCATTTTCTGCAGTTCCTGATCGCGCGCCGCAAATTCGCGTTCCAGTTTCTTCTGTGCGGTGACCGACAATGGTGCCTCGCGCAACAGTTTTTCCGTGTTGACGAATCCGATCTTGGTATCGGCCGCCAGGGCGGGAGTAGCCGCAAACGCGGATGCGAGAACAAGGGAGAAAGCAAGTTGCTTGAATTTCATCATGAATCACTCCAGAAACGAACCACCTCAGAACGTATTGCCAAAGGTAAATTGAAAGACTTCGGTCTTGTCACCCGGCTTGGTATT
>JBGSZD010000003.1:0-3406 GCA_041750575.1 Thiobacillus sp.
CCACCCATCCCTCCCTCCCTCCCTCCATCCCTCCCTCCCTCCCTCCCTCCCTCCCTCCCATCCATCCATCCATCCATCCATCCATCCATCAAGACAACGCCAAAAGAGACCAGAGGCAACAGAGGGGGAGGGGGGGGGGGAGAGGGCGCCCAGCAGTCACCATCGGCCACTGTGGCTGTGCAACACGGCACTGTGCAAGACTGTGGTGACGTCAGTGCGGAGGTGTGGCAGGTCGACCGCCAGCCGTCGCAGGTTGTTGGCGCGCGGCCAGGTGAATGCGCCGCCGAAACCGAGCTTGAAGCCCAGCTTGATGAATTCATCCGCCTGTTGCGGGCTGCCATTAAACGCATGCGCGATGCCACCGCGCACCTTGATTCTGCGCAGGTGCTTGAGCAGTTGGTCGTTGGCTTTGCGGCCGTGCAGCAATACCGGCAGGTCGTATTCCTGCGCGAGCTTCAGTTGCTCGACATAGAAAAACGCCTGCGTGGCGTAATCGAGGTCGCGCACGAACAGATCGAGTCCGATTTCGCCGATGGCCACCGGCCGCTGTGCCTCGATCCGCGCACGCAGGTCGGCGAGATGCTCGGGGCGATGCATGCCGATGGTCATGGGATGCAGGCCCCACGCCGGCCGGCAGCCCGGGTAGCGATCGCATACGGCGGCCACTGCGGCGAGGTTGTCGCGGCTGACGGCAGGAATGACCTGGGCGCGCACTCCGGCTGCGATGGCGCGTGCGTATTCCGCATCCCGGTCGGCGTCGAATTCCGCGGCATCGAGATGGCAGTGGGTATCGATGAAAAACGGCACCGCTGGATTCATCTTGTGGGGTGCGTAAAAAACGGCGCCACAGGGGGCGCCGTTTTCGTTGTGCCAGTCATGCGTTTAATCGTTGCTGGCGAAGCCCAGCAGGTGCAGCAGGCTGGTGAACAGGTTGAAGATCGACACGAACAGCGTGACGGTCGCCATGATGTAGTTGGTCTCGCCGCCGTGGATGATGTTGCTGGTCTCGTACAGGATGAGGCCGGACATCAGCAGCACGAACATTGCCGACACCGCCAGCGACAGGCCGGGCATCTCAAAGAAGATCGCGCCAAGGCCGGCGAGGAAGGCGACCAGGATGCCGACCATGAGGAAGCCGCCCATGAAGCTGAAATCCTTGCGGGTGGTCATCACATAGCCGGACAGCGCGAGGAAGATCGCGGCGGTGCCGCCCATCGCCATCATTACCACCTGGGTGCCGTTGGGCAGTGCGAGGTAGGCGTTGAGGATGGGGCCGAGTGTGTAGCCCATGAAGCCGGTGAGGGCAAACACGAAGGCAATGCCGAGACCGCTGTCACGGAACTTGGTGGTGAGGAACAAGAGGCCGAAGTAGCCGACCAGGGTGATGATCAGGCCCGGATGCGGCAGATTCAGCGACATCGAGACGCCGGCGGTGAGCGCGGCAAACGCCAGCGTCATCGACAGCAGCATGTAGGTGTTCTTGACGACCTTGTTGGTCGACAGCGCCGCGGTCTGGCTGCGGCTGAGGGTGGTGACTTGCGGATTCATGTTGGCTCCTGAGTATGAATTCAAACCGAGATGTTCACATCAGACCCGATGATGCGGGCCCGGGTTCCCGAATCGGGATGAGGCGTGAGCATACCGTGATGCCGGCAGGCTCGCCACCCCGACCTTACAGCCAAAGCGGTTTTGCCAGGCGGCGGCTATTCGCCTGATTTGCCGCTGCGCATCATCAGGTTCATCAATTCGCCCGGCATCGGGAAGACGATGGTGTTGGTGCGATCGCCGGCGATGTTGGACAGCGTCTGCAGATAGCGCAGCTGCATCGCCTGCGGCCGACCAGCGAGCACTTCGGCGGCGGCCAGCAGTTTCTCGGAGGCCTGCAGCTCGCCCTCGGCATGGATCACCTTGGCGCGCCGCTCGCGTTCCGCTTCGGCCTGCTTGGCGATGGCGCGTACCATCGTTTCGTCGATGTCGACGTGCTTGATCTCGACGTTGGAGACCTTGATGCCCCAGGCGTCTGTCTGCGCATCCAGCAATTGCTGGATGTCCTGGTTGAGGCGTTCGCGCTCGGCCAGCATGTCGTCGAGCTCGTGCTTGCCGAGCACCGCGCGCAGCGTCGTCTGTGCCAGCTGACTGGTGGCGACCAGGTAATCCTCCACCTGCAGGATGGATTTTGCCGGATCGATGACGCGGAAATACACCACCGCGTTCACCTTCACCGAAACGTTGTCGCGCGAGATCACGTCCTGGCTCGGTACGTCGAACACCACGGTGCGCAAGTCCACCCGCACCATCTGCTGGATGCCGGGGATGATGACGACCAGTCCCGGCCCCTTCACTTTCCAGAAACGGCCGAGTTGAAACACCACACCGCGCTCGTACTCGCGCAGGATGCGCAGGCTGGAAGCCAGCAGTACGACGATCAACAGAACGATAGTCAAGCCGCCGAATTCAAACATGGTCGTTCTCCTTTATGGGTTATCCGGGTCCGGTTCCACATCGAGTATCAGGTCATGCCGGGCGCGCACCCGTACCCGGCTGCCGCGCTTGAGCGGCACCGGGCTACGCACCTGCCATTGCTCGCTGTGGATGTGCGCCCAGCCTTCGTGTTCCATGTCTGCCAGGATTTCGCCGGCGGCGCCGATCATTTCCTCGGCACCGGTCACTACCGGACGCGCCCGTGCCCTGACCGCCATGCCGACCACAAAAAAGCTGAACAGCCCGCTGGCGGCCGCCACCGGAACGATCAGTGCCCACGGGATGCCGTAGCCGGGCAGATCGGTATCGATCAGCATGACCGAGCCGATGACGAAGGCAATGATGCCGCCCAGTCCCAGCGCGCCGAAGCTCGGAATGAAGACCTCGGAAATCATCAGCACGATGCCGAGGATCATCAGCGCCAGCCCGGCGTAGCTGATCGGCATGACCTGCAGCGCGAACAGCGCGAGCAGCAGGCAGATACCGCCCACCACGCCGGGGAACAGCATGCCGGGATTGGCGAATTCGTAGATCAGGCCATAGATGCCCAGCAGCATCAGGAGGTAGGCGATGCTGGGGTCGCCGATGACCGCCAGCAGGCGGCTGCGCCAGTCGGGTATGACGCGCTCGATCGTGGCATTGCGGGTGTCCAGGGCGAGGGTCTGGCCATCCATCCTGATGACGCGGCCGTCGATCTGTTTCAGCAAGTCATCGAGGTCGACGGCCATCAGGTCGATCACCTTCAGTTTCAGGGCCTCGGAGGCGGACAGGCTTACCGCTTCGCGCACCGCGCGCTCGGCCCAGTCCGCATTGCGTCCGCGCAACTCGGCCAGCCCGCGGATGTAGGCCGCGGCGTCGTGCACGGCCTTGCGCATCTTGGGGTCGCCCGACGGGGTGTCGGCGGGTTTGGCCGTTCCGGGCTGGG
>JBGSZD010000004.1:0-2069 GCA_041750575.1 Thiobacillus sp.
CGCAGGCCAGCGGCGAAAACCGCGCGCGCATCGCCGCTGAGCAGGCCGTCGCCAGCCCGCTGCTGGAAGACGTCAACCTCGCCGGCGCGCGCGGCGTACTGGTCAACATCACCGCCTCGTCCACCGTGAAGATGCGTGAAATCCACGAAGTGATGAACACCATCAAGGGGTTCACCGCCGAGGAAGCCACCGTCATCGTCGGCCAGGTGCTCGACGACAGCATGGAAGACACCCTGCGCGTCACCATGGTCGCCACCGGTCTGGGCAACCCCGTTGCGCGCCAGCATGCGCGCCCGATGGAAATCATCCGCACCGGCACCGACGACGTCGGGATGTCGATGGGTGCAGGCGAGGAGTTGCCCAGCGTGATGACCAACCGCCGCAGCCGCACCGTGCAGGCGATGAGCGAATCCGGTATCGACACCCTCGATATCCCGGCTTTTCTGCGTCGTCAGGCCGACTGAGGCGCAGGCGTGAACCGTTCGTGTGTGGCCCGGTCACAGCCGGGTCGCACAACGATGGCTGCCCGTTCCCCGCAACCGGCTAAAATGAAAGCATGATCAAGCAACGCACCCTGAAAACCCCGGTCAAGGCGACCGGCGTAGGCCTGCATTCCGGCGTCAAGGTCGAGATGACCCTGCGCCCTGGCGCGCCCAATTCCGGCATCGTATTCCGGCGCATGGACCTTGATCCGCCCGCCGAACTCAAGGCCGATCCCTATCTCGTCACCGACACCCGGCTGTGTTCCATGCTGGAATCCGGCCCAGCCAAGGTGTCCACCGTCGAACACCTGATGTCCGCGCTTGCGGGCCTGGGCATCGACAACCTGCTGGTCGATCTCACCGGCCCCGAAATTCCCATCATGGACGGCTCCTCGGCGCCGTTCGTGTTTCTGTTGCAATCCGCCGGCATCGTCGAGCAGGATGCACTCAAGCGATATGTGCGGATCAAGCAGCCGATCGAAGTGAAGGACGGCGACAAGTGGGCGCGCTTCACCCCGCACAACGGTTTCAAGATCGAGTTCACCATCGACTTCAAGCACCCCGTCTTCGACAAGAGTGGCAAGACCGTCAGCATCGATTTCGCCGACACCGCCTACACCAAGGAAGTTGCGCGCGCGCGCACCTTCGGCTTCATGCACGAGGTCGAATACCTGCGCAACAACGGCCTGGCATTGGGCGGCTCGCTCGACAACGCCATCGTCATGGACGAATTCCGCGTGTTGAACCAGGACGGCCTGCGCTACGACGACGAATTCGTCAAACACAAAGTGCTCGACGCCATCGGCGACATCTACCTGCTCGGCCATCCCATCATCGGCAGCTTCGAGGCCTACAAATCCGGCCACGCGCTGAACAACGCCCTGCTGCGCGAACTGCTGCAGCACCAGGAATCCTGGGAATTCGTCAGCTTCCAGCACGACGAAGACGTCCCCCCCGCCTTCCTCCGCCTGCACCCTCTCACGGCATGATCGTCATCCGCCTGCTGATCGTCGCCCTGCTCGTCGCGGTGGTGGCGCTCGGGCTGGCGTGGCTGTTCACCGGCAATCGCAAATACCTGGGTTATATCGGCCGCGTACTGCGCTTCGCCATCGTCGTCGGCTTCATCACGGCCTTGTTGTTTGTGGTGGAGCGGGTGGTATTGCGCTAGGCAGGCTGTCTGTCATCTTTGCCAAATAGAGGCGCGTTTGTTTTCTGATGGATCGTTTAGTCAAGGAATTGGCATGGTCAAGGCCGCAGTTAGACTGCAAGAACAGTTTGGTAATACGACACTTTTGCCGTTGATTTACGGTTAGGTCGCGTAACCATGTCCTATGTTTACGACGCTATTACGCTAGCCCTGCTGGCAATAGCCGTGACTTTGGCAAGCGTAGCAATTAGGTGGGGCGAGAGACTACTTCTTTCAGCAGCAACTCAACCCACAGCCACTAAACCGAGCCAGTAGTGTCCGGTTAAAAATCAAACAAAATCAGTTGGTTATCTGGTGGCAGCGGAATGCTTCTGGTGGTGTCTGGCTGCAGGGCGCATGAAATAAGGGTTTTCTCGAAAACCGAGACCGACAATATCTGT
>JBGSZD010000005.1:0-1822 GCA_041750575.1 Thiobacillus sp.
CGTTACTCCAGGTTCATCAAACCCGGAAGCATCGCAAATGTGCAAATTGAAATTCAAATCGTGGACACCCATGAATCGCTCAAAACCCGCATCGATAGTGGCTTCACAGCCTGTGCGGCTCAATTTAACCGGACACTACTGAAAATGGGCAGTTTCTCAAGGCGTCGGATATTCATAGGGTGATTATTCGAAACCACCTTATGGGTGACCAAATTATTGTTATTGCAAACAGCGGAAATATAGGAGCGAAAGCACAAATTGATGGATTGGCAATTCGCAATCAAATTGCGACCATTTCCTATAGGGTTGATGTCGAAGCTGGCGGTGTAGCGCATACCTTGGCAGGTGGGCTAAGTCAACCCGTCGCTTATGCGATCCAAAGTGATGTGGCGCGAATTATTGGATTTTCATGACTCCCTAAACGTCGGCAGCCTACGCGATACCGGTCATTCAGTTGGAGTGACACCACCGGCCGCAATGGCCGATCACCGGCCCGCCATAAAGCAACAGTGAACGTCTCTTGCTGGTCCAACTCCGGTCAGAGTCGGAGCGGGGTGGTTAATGACTGCGGTGGGTAGAAATTGCCATTCGTTCCCCCTGGCCGTGAGCTGGCTATCTGGAAACAGGCAGGAAAACGCTCAACCGATGCTTGCGATCGCGATCATCACGCTTGCATTCAGCCAGCCTTGCCCTCCGACGCACAGCGATTCGATTTCAGCCAGATGTTGCTGCCGGAAAGCGGCGAGTTCCGTGTCGGGTAGCTGTTGCAGATACCCCCGATAACCCGCGTTCCAGACGATAGCCCACCAGTCCTCGGCACAGAGGGCATAGCCCAGCGGTTCGTGATGCACGGTCAGCGTTTCCAGCCCCGCCGCCGCGAACAGTGCGCGTAACGCGGGCTCGGTGGCGATGCGCATCCACGATGCAGGCCGGGTTTCGATGCCGAAGATTTCGCAGCGGCGCAGGAATAGCGACGACATGGGTTCGAATGCGCCGTCGGCAAAGGTGCTGATCGCGAGCTTGCCGCCGGGTTTGACCCTGGCCGCAATCTCGCGCAAGCCCTGTTCCATGTCGTCGATGAAGAACAGGCCGAAGCTGCACGTTGCCGCATCGAAACTGTGGTGCGCGAATGTCAGCGCTTCCATGTCCATCTGATGGAATTCGATATTGCCGAGCGCCGCTTGCCGCGCTTTTTCGCGCGCCTGTTCGAGCATGCCGCTGGACAGATCGACGCCAACCACCCGGCCCTGCGTCAGCAGGTGGGCGGCGCGCAGCGATACCATGCCGGTACCGGTGCAGACATCCAGCAGACGGGCGGCGGGGTCGAGTTGCAAATGCGTGAGCAGGCGCGCGGCGGTAGCGGGGAAAAACGCCATCGCGGGGTGATCGTAACCGGGGGCTACCGTGTCGAACGTGCCCCGAATGGCCTGCTTGCGTTGCGCATCCATGCTGCCACGCCTATTGGCCCAGCGCGGCGGAGAGGCTGGCGAGAAACTTCTCGGGTTTCTCGAAGCCGATCACCTTGTAATCCGACTGCGCGCCGGCAATGTTCCAGAAAATCATCCCCGGCGGCCCGAACAGGCTGAAATGCTTGAGCAGCGCCTTGTCGTCGTCGGTGTTGTTCGTCACGTCGACCTGAAGCAGGGTCACGTCCTTCAGCCGCGCGAGCACTTTGGGATCGACGAAGGTGAAGCGTTCCATCTCCTTGCACGACACGCACCAGTCGGCGTAGAAGTCGAGCATGACCGCGCGGCCGTCGGCCTTGGCCGCCGCCAGCCGCGCATCGAGCTCGGCGACGGTCTTGACCCGCTCGAACGCCAAC
>JBGSZD010000006.1:0-2917 GCA_041750575.1 Thiobacillus sp.
CAAAAGGCATCCGAAGTAGCTACCCTGCAGACCGCCTCGGTGAACCTGTCCGCTTCCTACAGCCGCATCATGGATACCGACTACGCCGCCGAAACCGCTGCCCAGGCCAAGAACAACATCCTGCAACAGGCAGGCACCGCAGTACTGGCGCAGGCCAACCAGACACCGAACACCGTGCTGTCGCTGCTACGCTAATTGGTTAATTGAAACAACAACCCCTGACCGGCTTATCCGGTTGGGGATTTAGTACAAAGGATATCGACATGATTATCCAGAACACTCCCCACATGAGTCAGGCCGTGCAGCCTGACGTTCGTGCTAGTGGCGCCGCGCCCGCCAAGGCTGTCTCCAATACCCCGGCCCGACCTCAGCAGCCTTCCGTTGACGAGTTGAAGACCGCAGTGGCGTCTATCAATCAAGCCATGCAACAGTCGAACCGCAATCTGGAGTTCAGCGTAGACACCGATTCCAAAAGGACCGTGGTCAAGATGGTGGACACCACTACGGGTGAGTTGATTCGCCAGTTTCCATCCGAAACAACCCTGGCAATTTCGCGCGGAATTGAAGAATTCCAGCAGGGCTTGCTGCTTACACAGAAGGCTTAAGCCGGGAGGCTGATCATGGCAATTACAGCTTCAAGCACGACTGCACTGGATGTCCCTTCGCTCGTCTCGCAGCTGATGGCAGTCGAACGCCAGCCTATCGACAAGCTCACCGCCAAGATCGCCAGCTACGAAACCAAGATCTCGTCCTTCGGCACACTCAGCAGTCTGGTATCCGGCTTTCAAACTGCATCAGCCAGCCTGAACACCAGCTTGCAAAAACTCACCGCCACGCCGTCCGATGCCGGCGTGTTGTCCGCCGCAGCGAGCAGCACCGCGGTACCTGGTGCTTATTCCGTGAATGTGAGCCAACTGGCGCAGTCGCAAAATCTGGTTGCTGCAGGGCAAGCCAGCAGCATCACCGCCATTGGCGATGGATCGGCCACTACGGTTACATTCGACCTTGGCACCATCAGTGGCGGCACGCTGACCAACGGGATATACAGTGGCGCGACCTTCACATCCAACGGAAGCGGCACTGCAAGCATCACCATCGATGGCAGCAACAACACCCTGGAAGGCATCCGGGACGCGATCAATGCTGCCGCCCTGGGCGTCAACGCGACCATCGTCAACGATGGTAGCGGCACGCCCTACCGGCTCGCGCTCTCATCGAGCAATTCCGGCGTCAGCAACAGCTTTACGATCACGACCAGCGGCGGGGATGGCTCAATCAACAGCTTGTTGGGCTACAACCCTGCAGGCACGCAAAACCTGACCCAGACCCTGGCTGCCCAGAACGCCCAGCTCACGGTGAACGGCATCGCAATTACCAGCGCATCCAACACCGTCAGCGAAGCCATTCAAGGCGTCACCCTCACGCTCAAGAACGTCACAAGTACGCCCGCCAGCCTGACGGTTGCACGCGACGCTACGGCAATCAAAACCGCAGCATCCGTTTTTGTCGATGCCTACAACGCCCTGGCCAGCCAGATCAAGTCCCGCTCCGCCTATGGCACCACCACCAACCCCGGGGGGGCTTTGGCAGGCGACGGCACCTTGCGCCTCATGCAGGATCAGTTGCGTGGAATTTTCATGACACCGGCAACGGGCGGCACGTTGACCTCGCTTGCCCAGGTCGGTATTGCAATCCAGAAGGATGGCTCGCTGGCGCTCGACAGCAGCAAACTTGACAGCGCGGTATCGACCAATTTCAGCGATGTCACCAATTTGTTCTCGTCATCAACGGGTTACGCTACCCGACTGGAAGCCTGGGCCAAGTCGGCTCTTGAACCTGGCGGCCTGATCGACACGCGCACGCAAAGCCTCACCAGATACATCAAGGACCAGAATGAGGCAGTCGACAAACTGGAAAACCGGATGGCGGCCCTTGAGAAAAAATATACCCGCGAATATACCAACCTGAACCTCCTGCTGAGCAGCATGAACAGCACCAGCACCTATCTGACCCAGCAGTTGGCCAGCAGCAACAGCCAGAACGACTAAATCAGGAGGAAGACGTGTACACACAATCCAGAGTTGCTGCCAATGCTTATGCCAAAGTCGGCCTGGAAACCGGCGTGGTGGCAGCCACCCCGCACCAGCTCATCGTCATGCTGTATGAGGGCGCCGAGCTTGCGGTACGCATGGCGATCAAACATATGAACGAAGGCGACATGGCCAGAAAATCCGCAGCCATTTCCAAGGCCGGCGCCATCATCCTGGAAGGCCTGCGTGCCGCGCTCGACGTCAAACAAGGCGGCGAACTCGCCCAGCAACTGGATTCGCTGTACGACTACATGAACAAGCGACTGCTGCTCGCCCACCTCAACAACCAGACCGCGCCGCTGGAGGAAGTGCTGGGCCTGCTGCGCGAACTCCACGGCGCCTGGGAGCAGATCGGTGCGTCAGGCCGGCATTCCGCCCAGTCCTATCCTCAACCCATCGCCGCCTGACCCGGAGACCGACCATGACCAGCACCGAAATGCTCAGCACCTACGAAGCGCTCTCCGAACTGACCTCCACCATGCTGGCCGCCGCCCGTCAGGGCGAGTGGGATCAGCTGGCCACGCTTGAACAACGCTGCCGCGGCTACGTCGGCAGCCTGATGCAGGCCACGCCGGTCGCGCTGAATGAAACCGAACAACGCACCAAAATCGCAATCATCCGCGCCATCCTGCAAAACGACGCCAAGATTCGCAATTTCACCGAACCGCACATGCATCAACTGCAGGAGCGGATCAGCATGGCGCGCACCAGCCAGCGCGGCGTTCGGGCATACGGCTCGCAGCACCTCTGAGTTTCGCGCCATGTATCCGGCCCAGGTCTTGTCCCGCGTTCTCGCCGCCCAGCCCGTGCTGGACGCCGTCGAACGC
>JBGSZD010000007.1:0-3749 GCA_041750575.1 Thiobacillus sp.
CATCGCGCACGTCGGTCTGATACAGCCGCGCATCCAGCCCGGCCGCGGCGGCCTCCAGGCCTCCGAGTCGCCGGCCCAGCAGGCCGAGACGTGCCCCCGACTCACCATAGTGGCGCGCTAGCGCCGCGCCGAGGCCGGAACTGGCGCCCGTGATAAAAATCTTGAGGCTGGGCGTCAAACCGCTTATTTGCCGGTTTTTTTCTTGCCGCCGCGTTCGGCGCGTGCCTTGACGATGAGCTGGTCAAGCACTTCGAACAGACGGGGTTCGCTGTTGGTCATCGACATCGAAGTCATATATTTGCCGTCGATGATCAGGGCCGGCACGCCGGTGATGGCATAGGCGGTAGCCAGCTGCGCACCTTGATTGGCTTTCGATTGGGTGGAGAACGAATTGTAGATCGCCTCGAATTTTTTGCGATCGACGCCTTGTTTGGCGATCCAGCCACCGAGCACGGCAGGGTTGTTCAGGTCGAGGTTTTCGATGTTGTAGGCGTCGAAAACCTTGCCGTGCAGGCGGCCCTGTAAGCCCATCTGCTCCAGGGTGTAATAGAGCTTCGCGGCCGGCAGCCAGTCCGGGCGGAACACCGCCGGCACGCGGCGGATTTGCGCGTCCTTCGGCAGGGTTTTCAGCCACTTGTTCATGCCGGGCTCAAGCTGAAAGCAGTGCGGGCAGCGATACCAGAAGAACTCCAGCACCTCGATTTTCTTGCCGGTGGCGACCGGCCGCGCATTCTTCAGGGTGGCGTAATCATGGCCTTCGAACGCCGCATCCGGCGCGGCGAAAGCGGACAAGGACAATACGGCGGCGGCGAACATCGCCAATGCGCGAGTGAACATCAAGGCGTCTCCTGAGTGGGGGGAACTTCTTTGACCAGTGTGGCCGGAATATTGTTCTGCGTGAGCAGGCTGCGGGTGCGGTCGACCTCGTCCATGGTGCGGATGGGGCCGACGCGTACGCGGTGGAAAATGCCCTTGTCTCCAAGGTCGCTGGTCTGGATGACCGCCTCCACGCCGAGCAGCGCCAGCTGGGCTTTGAGGTTGTCGGCATCTTGCGGGCTCTGGAACGCACCCGCCTGCAGGTAATACAAGGGCGTCTCCACCGCCGCTTCGGGTTTGGATGGCAATTCGCCCGGCGTATCGCCCGGCAGCACCTTGTAGAAATCGAAGCTCGGCGCAGTGTCGGGCGTCGCTGGGGCGGCGGGCTGGGCGGGCGCCGGTTCGGCGGGCTTGGACTTGAATGGGTTGTTGCCGGTCACCCATAGTGCGACGCCGATGGCCAACACTGCGCCGATGAAGAGGCCGATCAGTACGCCAGTGAAAACGGAACTGCCGCCCGAGCGGCCGGAATTGCGGGATGCGGGTTTAGCCATGATCCTAGAAACAGTAGTTGGACGTGCCCGGGGGCATGTCGGGTCGGGTGACTGGCGTGAAGTGACAACGTCGCTGGCTCGTGCCCGCAAGGCGGAACGACAAAGCCAGGCGCCTGGCCCGACATGTCAGCGAGCGCGTAGCGCATTCACTGGAATGGTGAACGAGATCGAAGGCAGAACATGGCGTGTTCATAGGCGACTCAGGTTGGACAAGCGGTCAGCTGCTGTTTCTAGGATCATTACATTTTCTCCGGGGCGGATACGCCGAGCAAGGCCAGCCCGTTAACAATCGTAATACGCGTGGCATCGGCTAGCGTCAGCCGGGCGTGCTTGGTTGCGGCATCGTCGACTAGGAATTTTTCGGCGTTGTACCAAGCGTGGAAATCGCCCGCGAGCATTTGCAGATATTGCACCATCAAATGCGGTGCCAGATCGTGGGCGGCGGTTGCCACGGCCTCCGGGTATTCGGCCAGGCGCTGCATCAGTGCGAGTTCGTGCGGCGCGGTCAGCGGTGCGAGGTTCGCGCCGTCAAGCGCGGCAATCTGGCCGCCCCATTCCTCGAACACGCGGCAGATGCGCGCGTGCGCATATTGCACGTAGTACACCGGGTTGTCGTTGTTTTTGGCGAGCGCAAGGTCGACGTCGAAAATGTATTCGGTGTCGGCCTTGCGCGACAGCAGGAAGAAGCGCACTGCGTCCTTGCTGGTCCATTCGATGAGGTCGCGCAGGGTGACATAGCTGCCGGCGCGCTTGGAAATTTTCACTTCCTCGCCGCCGCGCATCACGCGGATCATGGTGTGCAGCAGGTAGTCCGGATAGCCCTGCGGGATGCCGACGTCGGCGGCCTGCAGCCCGGCCCGCACCCGCGCGATGGTGCCGTGATGATCGGTGCCCTGGATGTTGATCGCGCGCTCGTAGCCGCGCGCCCATTTGGCGATGTGGTAGGCGACGTCCGGCACGAAATAGGTGTAGGTGCCGTCGGATTTCTTCATCACGCGGTCCTTGTCGTCGCCGTAGTCGGTCGTGCGCAGCCACAGTGCGCCGTCCTGTTCGTAGGTCTTACCGGCGTCGACGAGTTTCTGCACCGTCGCCGCCACGCGGCCGTCGGTGTAGAGACTCGATTCCAGGTAGTAGTGGTCAAAGCGCACCGCGAAGGCCTTGAGGTCGAGGTCCTGCTCGTGGCGCAGATAGGCGACGGCGAACTGGCGGATCGAATCCAGATCGTCGACGTCGCCCGACGCGGTGAACGCGCGGTCGTCCGAGGTCACCGTCCTTTTCGCCAGAAAATCCGCCGCGATGTCGGCGATGTAGTCGCCGTTGTAGGCCGACTCCGGCCAGCCCGCATCGCCCGGCTTCAAGCCTTTCGCGCGCGCCCGCACGCTGTTGGCCAATGTCTGGATTTGCACACCGGCGTCGTTGTAATAAAACTCGCGGAAGACGTCCCAGCCCTGTGCCGCATACAGGTTGCAGAGCGCATCGCCGAGCGCCGCCTGGCGGCCGTGCCCCACATGCAACGGGCCGGTGGGATTGGCGGAGACAAACTCGACCAGAAGCTTGTGCCCGGCACCGGCGTTACCGTGGCCGTATCGATCAGCTGCGGAACGAATTTGCGGGACGACGCCATGCCAGGCGGCTGGGGTGAGATGAAAGTTGATGAAGCCGGCGCCGGCGATTTCCGCCTTGGCAATCAGCGGCGAGGCAGGCAGTTCGGTGAGGATCCGCTGCGCCAGCTCGCGCGGGTTATGCTTCAGCGGCCGCGCCAGCTGCATCGCGGCGTTGCTGGAAAAGTCGCCGTGGGCGGCGTTCTTCGGGCGTTCGATCTCGAGGCTGACCGGCGCGTCGGGCGCCACCGTTTCGAGGGCGGTGCCGATCAGCAGGGCGATTTGTTCTTTGAGCGGATGGGTGTTGGACATGGTTACAAAGAGGACGGTAACCCGCACGTACTCAGTGTTCGAAATGGGTAGCCCGCGATTATATGCGCCGCGCGTAAGGCATCAAAACGCGGGTGTTCTGAGTTGGAAATGCGCTGAATGGAAAAGTCGAGAATCTTCCGCATACTGCGGTACAAATCCTCGCCAGGTGTTCAACCTGGCTGCGGTTTGCGCCTTGCCTGCGAAAGATTTCGCCATTTCCATCAAGGCGTTCACGACACTATGCAAACGTCCGATCAGCGCATTTCCAACTCAGAACACCTGTGGATCGACATCCAGCGACCAGCGCGCCACGCGCGGCTTGATCGTGTCGAGTTGCGGCCGCCAATCGCGCACGAAGGCCTGCAGGGCCTGCCGCGAGGCCGACTGGATCAGCAGTTGCGCGCGCTCCAGATTGGCGACACGCGCCATCGGCGCCGGGGTGGCACCGAACACGCTAACGTCCGCC
>JBGSZD010000008.1:0-8587 GCA_041750575.1 Thiobacillus sp.
GCCAGCCCCTGCCCAGGCACCGGCCGCCAAGCCCGCCCCGTTGGCGCCGCCCCCACCGCCGATGCCAGAAGACCGCCGCGTCTGCCCGGCCGACGTCCAGGAATGCCCTGGCGGCGCTTTCGTCAGCCGCAATCCCGACAAGGGTTGTGCATTCGATGCCTGCCCGGCTGCGAAACCTTAACCCTCCCTTTTTGACCCGGATTTTCGATTCATGGCGCAATACGTGTATTCCCTCAACCGTGTCGGCAAGATCGTGCCGCCGAAGCGGCAGATTCTGAAAGACATTTCGCTCAGCTTTTTCCCCGGCGCGAAGATCGGCCTCTTGGGCCTGAACGGCTCGGGCAAGTCTTCGCTGATCCGCATCATGGCCGGAGTGGACAAGGACATCGAAGGCGAGGCGATCCCGATGCCGGGCATCCGCATCGGCTATCTGCCGCAGGAACCCCAGCTCGATCCGACCCACACGGTGCGTCAGGCGGTGGAAGCCGGGCTCGGCGAGATCGTCGCGGCGAAATCGCGGCTGGATGAAATCTACGCCGCCTACGCCGAGCCCGACGCCGATTTCGACAAACTGTCGGAAGAGCAGGCGAAATGCGAAGCGATTCTCGCCACCGCCGGCGCCGACCTCGACACGCAGATGGAAATCGCCGCCGATGCCCTGCGGCTGGCGCCGTGGGACGCGGTAATTGGCAATCTCTCCGGCGGCGAAAAACGCCGCGTCGCGTTGTGCCAGTTGCTGCTGTCGAATCCCGACATGCTGCTGCTGGACGAGCCGACCAACCACCTCGACGCCGAGTCGGTGGAATGGCTGGAGCAGTTCCTCGTCCGCTACCCCGGCACCGTGGTCGCGGTGACGCACGACCGCTACTTCCTCGACAACGCTGCCGAGTGGATACTCGAACTGGACCGCGGCCACGGCATTCCGTGGAAGGGCAACTACACCAGTTGGCTGGAACAGAAAGAGGCGCGGCTGGAAACCGAGGGCAAGCAGGAGCTCGGGCGCATCAAGACGATGAAACAGGAACTCGAATGGGTGCGGCAGAATCCCAAGGCGCGCCAGGCCAAATCGAAGGCGCGTCTGTCGCGCTTCGAGGAGCTGAATTCGGTCGAGTACCAGAAGCGCAACGAAACGCAGGAAATCTTCATCCCGGTGGGTGAGCGGCTGGGCGACAAGGTCATCGACTTCAACGGCGTGTCGAAAGCGTTTGGCGACCGGCTGCTGATCGACAACTTGAGCTTCAGCGTGCCGCCCGGTGCCATCGTCGGCATCATCGGCCCGAACGGTGCGGGCAAGTCGACTTTCTTCAAAATGATCGCTGGGCAGGAAACGCCCGACAGCGGCACCGTTGAAATCGGCCAGACAGTGAAAATGGCGTTTGTCGATCAAAGCCGCGATGCGCTCGCAGCGAATAAAACCGTGTTCGACGAGGTCGCCGAAGGCCGCGACATTCTCACCGTCGGCCGTTACGAAATTCCGTCGCGCGCCTATCTCGGCCGTTTCAATTTCAAGGGTGGCGACCAGCAGAAGATCGTCGGTAATCTCTCCGGCGGCGAACGCGGCCGCCTGCATTTGGCCAAGACGCTGATCGCCGGCGGCAACGTGCTGCTGCTCGATGAACCGTCGAACGATCTCGACGTGGAAACCCTGCGCGCGCTGGAAGACGCGCTGCTCGAATTCGCCGGCTGCGTGATGGTGATCTCGCACGACCGCTGGTTCCTCGATCGCATCGCCACCCACATCCTCGCCTTCGAGGGCGACTCGCAGGTGGTGTTCTTCCCCGGAAACTACCAGGAATACGAAGCCGACAAGAAAAAGCGCCTGGGCGAAGAAGGCGCCAAACCCAAACGCATCCGCTACAAGCCGATCAGCCGCTGAGCATGCACGTGTGAACGCTTCCCACCCCCTTTCCCGCTATTTGCCCTGGATCGCCGGTGTACTGGCAGGGAGCATTGCATGGATGTTGCTGCAGTCTTTCATCTGGCTGGAGCGGGACCGGCGCTTGCAGGCCGATCATGCGGTGCTGCAGGCCGAGGTGGGTACCGTGCGGGCACGGCTCGAATCGGAACTCAATGCCACGCTCTCATTGAGCCTGGGCCTGTCCACTTTCGTGCTGACCAAACCGGATTTTTCGGAAGCCGATCTGGCGCAGGTTGCCGCCTCGCTTATCCGGCTGCAACCGGCGATCCGCAGCGTGGCGCTGGCGCCCGACAATGTGATTCGTTTCATCTATCCGCGCGCGGGCAACGAAAAAGCGCTCGGCCTGCGCTATCTGGATACGCCTACCCAGCGCGATGCCGTGTTGCGGCTGATGCGCGAGCAGCGCCCGGTAACCGCCGGCCCGGTCGAACTGGTGCAAGGCGGCACCGGCGTCATCAATCGCATTCCCATCGTCTTTACCCAACCGGACGGTTCCGCGCGTTACTGGGGACTGGCATCGGTGGTGATTAATCCGCTGCCGGTATTCGCGCGCGCCGGCATCCGTCCCGACGGGTCGCACAATGGCGTGCGCTATGCCCTGCGCGGCAAGGATGGCCTGGGCGCGCAAGGCGAGGCCTTTCTCGGCGATGGCGTGCTGTTTCGCGATCCCGACACAGTGCTGATGGACGTCATCATCCCCGGCGGAAGCTGGCAACTGGCGGCACAATCGCTCAGTCCGGTGGCCGGCTACGGGGTCTGGATGCAAGTGCTGCTGGTATGGCTCGCCACGCTGGCCGGCGCGCTCGTGGCCTACTCGCTGTCGGCCCACCAGCGCATCCGCAGCATGGCCTTGCAAGACAATCTCACCAGCCTGGCCAACCGCCACCAGTTCAGTCTGCGCGGACAGGACATGTTCGCACTGGCCAAGCGCAGCCGCCGCCATTTGAGCCTGCTCAATATCGATATCGACGACTTCAAGGCGATCAACGACACCTATGGCCACGCCGCGGGCGATGCGGTGCTGGTCCAGGTCGCCAACAAATTGAGCGCCTGCTGCCGCGAATCCGATCTGCTGGCGCGGCTGGGGGGAGACGAGTTCGTGGTGCTGTTGCCGGACACCCCGGTGGGCCCGGCACTGGACAGCCTGCTCGAGCGGCTGCGCGCCGCAGTTGAGATCAAGTTGCCGGGATCGGCACCGATCAGGTTGGGTATCAGTATCGGTGTCGCCACCTGCAGCGAGGCCACTTCATCGCTGGATTCGCTGATGCGTCAGGCGGACGAGGCGATGTATCTTGCCAAGGAACAAAAGCGCCAGGCCGGCTTGAAGCACTGATGATTCTCGACACGCTCGTCCAGGCCGACCGCTACCTTGCATTGCATCCGCTGTTCGCACGCGCCTTCGATTTTTTAAGGAATACGGATTGGATGTCGCTGCCGCCGGGAAAACATCCGGTGCAGGACGAACAGATCTTCACCATTGTCGAAGCATGCCAGGGCCGCACGCGGGCGGAAGCAAAACTCGAATGCCATCGTCGCTACATCGACATCCAGCTGGTGCTCGAAGGCATCGACGAAATGGGCTGGAAACCGGTAGCGACGTGCACGGATCCGGTAACGGATTACGACGCCGCGCACGACATCCATTTTTTCAACGACGCGCCGTCAAGCTGGATCGCCACGCCGCCCGGCGCGTTCTGTCTGTTCTTTCCAGACGATGCACATGCGCCGCTGGTGAGCGGCGGCACGATCCGCAAAGTGGTGATGAAAATTGCCGTTCAGTAATGCGGCGGGATTTCGTCGCGCAGGTTTCGCGTTTCCTCCGGCAAGGCATTTTGAAGCCGTTGATGCAGCAGGCGTAATTGTTGCTGCAGCGAATCCAGCTGTTCCTGCTGGCGAAACACGGTCTGGTTGAGCGTGTCGATCAGGTCTTCGGCAAACGCGAGCTTGGTTTCGAGTTCGGCGAGGCGTTTTTCGATCATGGCGAAGGCGCTTTCAATAGAGGGGCGACCAGTTTCTCAAGCCGCGGATAATGCACCTGTCCGGCAATCTTGTGGCGGATGTGTCCGTCGGCATCGACGATGAACGAGGTGGGCACGCTCTTCACATCGCCGAATGCATTGGCCACCGAGGCGTTGGTCGGCGCGGCCATGAAGGTATAGCCTTTGTCCCGCATCCAGGCGGCGATTTTTTCCGGCGTATCGTCGATGCTGATCGAGACGACCTCGAATCCCTTGTCGCGAGTGTCCCGCCAGAAGTCGTCGATCACCGGTTTTTCCTTGCGGCAATACGGACACCAGGTCGCCCAGAAATTCACCAGCACGACTTTACCCTTGAGAGAATCGCTGGTCAGCATGCGGCCATCGGGCAGCGTGACCTGCCAGGGCGACGAGGCCCGATTCTCGTCGCTGACCTCGGCTGGCGGACGAAACCACAGGTAGGCGACCAAACCCAGTAAAATCAGGGTCAGGGTACTCGGTGTCCATTTTTTTGCCGCCTTGATTATTTTGGAGGCTTGTCTATCCATGCTGTGGCTGAAATCGTTTCATATCGTGATGATGGTGAGCTGGTTCGCCGGCCTGTTCTATCTGCCGCGCATCTTCGTCAACCTGGCGATGGAAACCCACGACCCGGCCTACGACCGCCTGCTGCTGATGGCAGGCAAATTGTATCGGTTCGTCACCCCCATCATGTGGCTGACGCTGATTACCGGCATCTGGCTGTGGGTGATGGCTTTTACTTTGGATAGCTATTGGCTGTGGGCAAAAACGGCCTTGGTCGCAGGGCTGGTCGGCTATCACCACGTCTGCAAAAATCTGTTGCGCCAGTTCGAAGCCAGACAGAACGGGAAATCGCACATATGGTTCCGCTGGTTCAATGAAATTCCGGTGATCGTGCTGCTGGTCGTGGTGCTGCTGGTGGTGCTGAAGCCGTTTTAAATCGTTATATCCGCGAAGGGCGCGAAGAGACGCGAAGAAAATCTAACCTGTTTTTTCTTCGCGCACCTTCGCGTCCTTCGTGGATTAAAAATCTTTCTGGAAGCCCTGTTTGAAACCCGAACCCCGTCGTACCAAAACCCCGCATCCCGTCCGCCCCGAGCGCGAGGCGTTGCCGCCCGCCAGCCATTTCGCCACCTGCCCGCGCGGACTGGAAGAACTGCTTGAAGTGGAACTCAAGGCGGCCGGCGCACAGGTGGTGCGCCAGCTGCCCGCCGGCGTGCTGTTCATGGCGGATGCCGCCGCCGAGATGCGTGCCAACCTCACCTCGCGGATTGCCACCCGCATCCTGCGCAAGGTCGGCTACACCCGCTACCGCAAGGAAGAGCACATCTATCGCGCCGCGCTCGATCTGCCGTGGCCGGACTGGTTCGACGTGCACAAGACCATCGCGGTGAAGGTCGGCGCACAGAACGCGCCGCTGAAAAGTCTCAACTTCATCACGCTGAAGATCAAGGACGCGATCTGCGACCGTTTCCGCGAGGAAACGCGCGAACGCCCGAGCGTCGATACCGATGCGCCCAACGTGCCGGTATATGCGTTCTTCACGCCGGATGCGGTGACCTTCTATCTCGACACCAGCGGCGAGCCCCTGTTCAAGCGCGGCTTCAAGACCGAGGCGAGCGCGGCGTCGATCAAGGAAAATCTCGCCGCCGGCCTGTTGCTGCTGTCCGGCTGGGAACCCGGCACGCCGCTACTCGACCCGATGTGCGGCGCCGGCACCATCCTGCTGGAAGCGGCGGACATGGCGCTCAACCGGGCGCCGGGACGCGGCCGGCATTTCGCCTTTGAGCACTATCGCGACTTCGATGCGGCGTTGTGGAAACGGATCAAGGATGAGGCGCGTGCGAAGGAAAATCCGCTGAAACAGCTGCCGATTTTTGGCGCCGACATGGATCGCTGGGTGCTCGACAAGGCGCGCAACAACCTCGCCGCCGCAGGCTACGCCGATGCCATCGAGCTCAAGGTCTCCGACGCGCTCGACCTCAAACCGCCGACACCGATCGGCACCATCGTCACCAATCCGCCCTACGGCGAGCGCTTGGGCGAGGCCGAGGATCTGGCCGACTGGTATCCGCAACTGGGCGACTGGCTGAAGAAGAACTTCAGCGGCTGGGAGGCCTGGATCATTTCCGGCGATCCGCTGCTGCCCAAACTGATGGGTCTGAAAGCCAGTCGCCGCATCCCGCTGTTCAACGGCCCGATCGAAACCCGCTTCCTGCAATACAAGCTGGTGGCCGGGTCGATGCGGGAGAAAAAATCGTCCGATGCCTCTGCGTGATTGCCGCGTCGCTTGACCGTTGAATGAAAACAGGGGGCTAAGCCCCCTGTTTTCATTAGTGGGATGTCATCAGACGATGTCGAGGTGATCCAGCCCCGCCATCATGTCGCGGCCCTTGGCTTCCTGGCCGTGCAGCTTGATCTTCAGGCGCAGGTCGTTGAGGCTGTCGGCGTTCCTGAGCGCATCCTCGTAGGACACCATGCCGGCTTCGTAGAGGTCGAACAGCGCCTGGTCGAAGGTCTGCATCCCGAGTTCACGCGACTTCGACATGACTTCCTTGATCTCGTGCACGTGGCCCTTGAAGATCAGGTCGGAGATCAGCGGCGAGTTGAGCAGGATTTCGACGGCGGCGACGCGGCCGTTGGTGCCCTTGCGCGGAATCAGGCGCTGCGAGATGAAGGACTTGAGGTTGAGCGATAGGTCCATCAGCAGCTGGTCGCGCCTTTCTTCCGGGAAGAAGTTGATGATGCGGTCGAGCGCCTGGTTGGCGCTGTTGGCGTGCAGCGTCGACAGGCACAGGTGGCCGGTTTCGGCGAAGGCGATGGCGTATTCCATGGTGTCGCGGTCGCGAATTTCGCCGATGAGGATGACGTCGGGCGCCTGGCGCAGGGTGTTCTTCAGCGCGGAGAACCAGTTGTCGGTGTCGATGCCGACTTCGCGCTGGGTGATGATGGATTTCTTGTGCTCGTGCACGTATTCGATCGGGTCTTCGACCGTGATGATGTGGTCGCAGGCGTTTTCGTTGCGATAGCCCACCATCGCTGCCAGCGAGGTCGATTTACCGGTGCCGGTACCGCCGACGAAAATCACCAGCCCGCGCTTGATCATCGCGACGTCGCGCAAAATCGGCGGCAGATTGAGGTCTTCCATCTTCGGAATCTTGGTCACGATCGTCCGCATCACGATGCCGACGCGGCCTTGCTGCACGAAGACGTTGACGCGGAAGCGGCCGATTTCAGGCGGGCTGATCGCGAAGTTGGATTCGTTGGTCGCCTCGAAGTCGTTCCACTGCCGCTCGTTCATGATCGAACGCGCCAGTTCGCTGGTGTGAGAAGGCGTCAGGCTCTGGTTCGACACCGGGGTGATCTTGCCGTCGACCTTGATCGCGGGCGGAAAGCCGGCGGTGATGAACAAGTCGGATGCATTCTTCGCCAGCATCAGGCGCAACAGATCGTGTACGGTTTTTTCTGCGTTCATAACTGATTCCTCAACCGAAGAAGGCGTCCTTGTTTTGTGCTGCGTTGCGGGCGATGCTGCCGGCGACGATATTGCGTTTCACCAGATCATGCAGGCACTGGTCGAGCGTCTGCATGCCCAGGTTGCCGCCGGTCTGAATCGACGAATACATCTGTGCGACCTTGTTCTCGCGGATCAGGTTGCGGATGGCCGGGGTGCCGATCATGATTTCGTGCGCGGCGACGCGGCCGGTGCCGTCCTTGGTTTTGAGCAGCGTTTGCGAGATCACTGCGCGCAAGGATTCCGACAGCATCGAGCGCACCATTTCCTTTTCCGCCGCCGGGAAGACGTCGACCACACGGTCAATGGTCTTGGCGGCCGACGAGGTGTGCAGCGTGCCGAACACCAGATGGCCGGTTTCGGCGGCGGTCAATGCCAGCCGGATGGTTTCCAGATCCCGCAATTCGCCGACCAGAATCACGTCCGGGTCTTCCCGCAGTGCCGAGCGCAGGGCGTTGTTGAACGACAGCGTATGCGGACCGACTTCGCGCTGGTTGATCAGGCACTTCTTGCTCTGGTGCACGAATTCGATCGGGTCTTCGACGGTGAGAATGTGCGAATACTGGTTCTCGTTGACGTAATCCATCATCGCCGCCAGCGTGGTCGATTTGCCCGAGCCGGTCGGCCCGGTCACCAGCACGATGCCGCGCGGCTGGTCGGAAATTTCCTTGAAGATGGCGGGGCAGTTGAGTTCCTCCAGCGTCAGCACCTTGGAGGGAATCGTCCGGAACACCGCGCCGGCGCCGTATTGCTGGTTGAACGCGTTGACGCGGAAGCGCGCCAGCGAAGGAATCTCGAACGAGAAGTCGATCTCCAGCGTTTCCTCGTACACCTTGCGTTGGCTGTCGTTCATGATGTCGTACACCATGCGGTGCACGTCCTTGTGATCCATCGGCGGCAGGTTGATGCGGCGAATATCGCCGTTGACCCGGATCATCGGCGGCAGGCTCGACGACAGGTGCAAATCGGAAGCCTTGTTCTTGACGGCAAATGCCAGCAGTTCAGAAATATCCACGCGTGCCTCGTTCAGTATTGGGTGGGGTTTTGACAGATAATAAACTGAATGGATAACGGCCTGAAACCCAACGAACTTGAGCCGGTCGAGCGCCTCGACGACGGCGCGCCGTGCGCTCGTTTGCGCGCGGTGCAGGCGCGCAT
>JBGSZD010000009.1:0-8211 GCA_041750575.1 Thiobacillus sp.
ACTTGCCGATGCCGGGGTCGCCGCCGATCAGCGTCACGCCGCCCGGCACCAAGCCGCCGCCAAGCACGCGGTCAAGCTCGCCGATGTCGGTGGCGATGCGCGACTCCTCGCTCCCCTCCACCTCGTGCAGCATCTGTACCACACTGGTCGCCGCCAGCGAGGCGAAACGCGGCTTGGCCGATTCGGCGATGGTTTCGACCAGCGTGTTCCAGGCATTGCAGGCCGGGCACTGCCCCTGCCACTTGGGCGACTGCCCGCCGCACTCAGTACAGGTGTAGATCGTTTTGGTTTTGGCCACTACGCAGTCAGATGCGGAGCATCAGGCCGGGAACACGCCGGTGGACAGATAACGGTCGCCGCGGTCGCAGACGATGGACACGATGACGGCGTTCTGGACTTCTTTCGACAGCTGCAGGGCTGCCCACAGCGCGCCGCCGGACGAAATGCCGGCGAAGATGCCCTCTTCGCGCGCCAGCCGCCGGGTGGTTTCCTCTGCATTCCACTGGCTGACATAGATCATGTGGTCGACGCGGTCGTAGTCGCAGATGGCCGGCACGTATTCGTCCGGCCATTTGCGGATGCCGGGAATCTGCGCACCCTCGGTGGGCTGCACGCCGATGATCTGGATTGCGGGATTCTGTTCCTTCAGATATCGCGAGCAGCCCATGATGGTGCCGGTGGTGCCCATGCTGGAGACGAAGTGGGTGATCTTGCCCTGGGTGTCGCGCCAGATTTCAGGACCGGTGCTGCGGTAGTGCGCCTCCGGATTGTCGGGGTTGGCAAACTGATCGAGGATCTTGCCGATGCCCTGCTTTTCCATCGCGATCGCCAGATCGCGCGCGCCTTCCATGCCGGCCTCCTTGCTGACGAGTTGCAGCTCGGCACCAAAGGCAGACATGGTCTGCTGGCGCTCGATCGAGGCATTCTCGGGCATGAGGAGGATGAGCTTGTAGCCGCGCATCGCCGCCGCCATCGCCAGCGCGATGCCGGTGTTGCCGCTGGTCGCTTCGATCAGCGTATCGCCCGGCTTGATGTCGCCACGCGCCTGCGCCGCATCGATCATCGACAGCGCAGGGCGATCCTTCACCGAGCCCGCCGGATTGTTGCCTTCGAGCTTGACGAGCAGGATGTTGCTGGTCACACCCGGCATGCGCTTCAGGCGCACCAGGGGCGTGTTGCCGACCGTGTCTTCGATGGTTTTGTAAGTGCTCATTTATTCAATTAGCTGAAGTATTGCATCCGAGCGGCTTTTCAGTACCTGCTGCCGTTCAAATATATCGATGGCAAGCATTCTTTTAGGCTTTCCAGTAATCGTCAATCCAGGTTGCCGGCCGGATATGTTTGTAGAACCTCTTGTACCACTTTTTAACGGGCCATAGTCCCTGCACCGCCTCGTGCGGATTGGGTACGCCGGGAAAAGCGACGACCCGTGCACTCGCGGGCAACACCGGGGGCTTCCACCAGCGCTGCGGCATGGGTGGCACGCAATGCGTCTTGAACAGCACACACCAGTCGTCTGGCCAGAATTTCATTTCGCTGACGGTACGCGAGATGTACGTCTGCTCGATGCGGAATTGCCGGTAAATTTCGGCGAACTCCGGTGCAAGCCGGTCGTAGATGTAAGGATGCGCGCCGACCCGGAAGCGGAACACGGAGGTGTTGCCGATGCCCTTACCGGGCTGAGTCCAGTTCTGCATCACGATGAAGGATACCTCGGGCTCGTAGTCGAAGAAGACATCGAGCGAGCCGGTCACAATCACGTCCAGATCGAGAAACAGCCAATCGCCTTCCATGCCGGGCAATTCCCTGGCCCACACCGCGATCTTGCGCCACCCGGTCAGGTTGCGCGGCGGCGGCACGTCGACCTCGGGACACGGCATGCACTCCACCTCTTCACGCACACCGCGCGCGTCGTCGGTCATGCAGACGAAACGCAGCGGGCCTTCGGTGTTGCGGCGCACCATGCCGTAGAGCTTATTGACATAGTCGGCCGGGTAAAGCGGCCCCCATTTCATGCAGACGACCTGCTTCATCGTGTACCGCGCACCCTGTCGATCAGCCGGGCGGGAAACTGCATCATTGCCGCCCGATCGGCAAATAATCGAAGCCCATGCCACGCATGGCCTGCGGCTCGTAGAGATTGCGGCCGTCGAAAATCAGCGGCGTTTTCAGAAGCGATTTCATGGTGTCGAAATTGGGGCTGCGGAAGACTTTCCACTCGGTGACGATCAGCAGCGCGTCGGCCCCTTTCAGGGCATCCATCGGGCTGTCGACCAGCAGCAGATCGGTCCGTTCTCCATAAATGCGGCGGGTTTCCTCCATCGACGCCGGGTCGTAGGCCGATACGCTCGCGCCCATTGCCCATAGCGCTTCGAGCATGCTGCGGCTGGGCGCTTCGCGCATGTCGTCGGTGTTGGGTTTGAACGCGAGGCCCCACATGGCGAAACGCTTGCCTTTCAGATCCGTGCCGAAGCGCGCGGTCAGCTTGTTGACCAGAATCTGCTTCTGCGCGTCGTTGGCCTCTTCCACCGCATCGAGCACGCGCAGCGGAATGCCGTTTTCCTGGCCGGTGCGGCGCAGTGCCTGCACGTCCTTGGGGAAACACGAACCGCCGTAGCCGCAGCCGGCGTAGAGGAAGTGATAGCCGATGCGCGGATCGGAACCGATACCGTGACGCACCTGTTCGATGTCGGCGCCGAGTTTTTCCGCCAGCACGGCGAGTTCATTCATGAAGGAAATGCGCGTCGCCAGCATGGCGTTGGCGGCATACTTCGTCAGTTCTGCACTCTTCACATCCATCACCGTGAGACGGTCATGGTTGCGCTGGAACGGCGCATACAACTGACGCAGCAATGCGGTCGCGCGGTCGCTGTCGGTGCCGATGACGATGCGGTCGGGCTTCATGAAGTCGTCCACCGCCGCGCCCTCTTTCAGAAACTCGGGGTTGGACGCAACGTTGAATTCGAGCGCGACGCCGCGCTTCGACAGTTCTTCCTGCAACGCGGCTTTCACCTTGTCGGCGGTGCCGACCGGCACGGTGGATTTGTCGACCACCAGTTTGTAATCCTGCATGTTGCGGCCGATGTTGCGCGCGGCGGCGACCACATATTGCAGGTCGGCCGAACCGTCCTCGTCGGGCGGGGTGCCGACGGCGATGAACTGGATCTGGCCGAAGGCGACCGATTCCTCTATGTCGGTGGTGAAATGCAGCCGGCCGGCGGCGACGTTGCGCTTGACCATGTCTTCCAGGCCCGGCTCGTAGATCGGGATGCCGCCGGCTTTCAGCGTTTCGATTTTCGTCGGATCGACGTCGAGGCACAGCACCTCGTTGCCGACTTCCGCCAGGCAGGTGCCCGTTACCAGCCCGACATACCCTGTTCCAATGACCGTGATTTTCACTGCAGCATCTCCCTAAACGTTTTGAATTCCTGTTTGAATATCTTTGAGCGCGGCCAATGGATCGGTCGCGCCCGTCATCGGGCGTCCGATCACCAGATCGGACGCGCCGGCACGCAAGGCCTCCGCCGGCGTCATCACGCGACGCTGATCCCCCACTTCGGCGCCGGCTGGCCGTATGCCCGGCGTCACCAGACGAAAGTCCGCGCCCAGTTCGGCACGCAGCATCGCAGCTTCCTGTGCCGAACACACTACGCCATCGAGTTTGCAATCCTGCGTCAGTCGCGCCAGCCGCAGCACCTGTTCAGCAGGGGCGCCGGCGATGCCGACCTCGCCCAGATCCTAGGCACTCATGCTGGTCAATACAGTCACCGCGATCAGCAGCGGCGGATGCGGCATATCGGACAATGCCTCGCGCGCCGCCTCCATCATGCGACGGCCACCCGAGGCGTGCACATTGAGCATCCACACGCCCAGGCCGGCCGCGGCGCGGCACGCCGCCGCCACCGTATTCGGAATGTCGTGAAATTTCAGGTCGAGGAAGACCTCGAAACCGCGCGACACCAGCGTCCGCACCAGGTCGGGGCCGGCCGTGGTGAAGAGTTCCTTGCCCACTTTCAGCCGGCACAGTGCGGGATCGAGCTGCGACACCAGCGCCAGCGCCGACGCCGCATCCGGAAAATCCAGTGCCACGATGATCCTGGTCGAGTTCACGCCGCGCCCTTTCTGCTCACCGCTTGCCGCTCACCGTTCACGCTTCTCCCTCGCGCCGTTCAGGATCGAAGCTGTCCCAGCGTCCGCATGCCGGGCAACGCCAGAAAAACTGTTTGGCCTTGAAGCCGCAACTGCCGCACTGGTAGCGCATCATGCGCTGGCTGTGCGAAGCAACCAGGCTTTTCTCCACTTGCAGCAATTCGCGTTCGCTCGACTCCGCGTCGACGAGTTGCGCTTCGAGCAACCGATCCAGCGTACGCAGGCTGGGGTTGCGCCGCAGTTCCTCGCGCGCAAGCTGGGTGGCTGCCGCCGCACCCTCGGTTTCCGACACGGCCAGATACAACGCGCTGAATACATCCTGCGAAGGTTGCCTGGCGAACAGGGCCCGCAGCCATTGCACGCCGTCGTCCAGTCGGCCCAACTGGCGATAGCTGCCGAGCACGCGATCGACCACCAGCGCCATGTGTGCCGCGCTCTGCGTTTCGACCAACCGCCAGTCGGCGATAGCGGCGTCATGGTGGCCCGCCGCCGCGTCGAGATCGCCTGCCATCAAGTTGGCGCGTACCGATTGGCGATTGGCCTTGAGCGCCTCGTTCAGGTGAGCCGCGGCAGCATCAGGGTTGCCCTTCGCCGATTCGAGCAGCGCCAGTTCGCAGTAGAAATGGGCAATGTCGGCATTGAGCGGCTTGCTGGTGTCCTTTTCCAGCACGCGTGCGGCGTCGATGGCTTTCTGCCAGTCTCTCTCCTGCACGAAGATTTCCAGCAGAAAGGTACGCGCCAGACCATGCTGCGACGTTTCCAGCAACTTGGCGAATACCTGTTCGGCGCGGTCGAGCAGGCCGGCCTTCAGATAATCCTGCCCCAGCTCGCTCATCGCGCGCAGGCGCTGATCTTCCGCCAGCCCCTCGCGCTCCAGCAGGTTTTCGTGCATGCGGATGGCGCGATCGAGTTCGCCGCGGCGGCGAAACAAGCCGCCCAGTGCAAAGTGCAGGTCGATGGTTTCGGGCTCGAGTTTGACGACTTCGAGAAAGGCTTCGATCGCCTTGTCCGGTTGCTCGTTGAGCAGAAAATTCAATCCGCGGAAATACGAATTGGGCAACGCGCGCGATTCGGTCACCACCTGGCGAATGTCGACCCGCGCAGCCAACCAGCCCAACGCGAAAAACAGAGGGAAAGCCAGCAACCACCAGAACTCAAATTCCATGGCGCATCACACGGCAGGAAGGTCGGTCTGAATGACGGTGTCCGCCTCGGGAAGCGGCGGCTTGCGGGTGGCTTCACGTCGCAAGCGGAACAGGGTCGGCAGCAGAGCCAGCACACCCGTCAATGCGCCCAGCACGAAGGCCAACCCAAGCATGACGATCAGGGGCGCCTGCCACACATAGCCCAGATAGGAATAGAAAACGGCGGTGTGGCTGTTTTTCATTGCGAAGCCCAGCACCAGCAGGAACACCAACAGCTTGAGCGCCAGCCCCAGATAACGTGTGAGATTTTTCATGAATCGTCGCGTGTGTTTGGCGTCCATTCTACCTTTGCGGGCAGTCTTCAAAAAGTGCGGTCATAAAAGAAAACGGCGCATAGTGCGCCGTTTTCTACATGTTCGCCTTGATGCTCAAAGCGGAAAATCCACCCGATCGCGCAATTCCTTGCCTGCCTTGAAGTGCGGCACATGCTTGGCCGGCACCTGCACGCGCTCGCCCGACTTGGGATTGCGCCCAAGACGAGCGGGGCGATAGCTCAGGCTGAAGCTGCCAAAACCGCGGATTTCGATACGCTCACCGCGCGACAGATTCTTTGCCAGCGCGTCGAGTATCGTCTTCACCGCCATCTCGATATCCGCAACCGAGAATTGCGGATGCCGCGCCGCCAGTTGAGCGATCAGCTCCGACTTGGTCATGGATTACTCGGCGTTTTTGTTGTCGAGCTTGGCTTTCAGCAGCGCGCCCAGGTTGGTCGAACCGCTGGCCGCCGCGGCGGATTCGGCCGAGAATTTCTTCATCGCCGTATCCTGCTCGGTCATGTCCTTGGCCTTGATCGACAGGTTGATCACGCGGTTCTTGCGATCAACGTTGATGATCATGGCTTCGATTTCGTCGCCTTCCTTGTAGTGGCTTCGCATGTCTTCGACGCGGTCGCGCGAGACTTCGGATGCGCGCAGATAGCCTTCCATGTCGCTGTCCAACTGCACGGTAGCGCCCTTGGGTTCCACGGTCTTGATCGTGCCCTTGACGATGCTGCCCTTCTCGTGGCCCGTCGCGTAGCTGGTCAGCGGATCGCCTTCAAGCTGCTTGATGCCAAGCGAGATACGCTCGCGCTCGAGGTCGATGCCAAGCACCACGGCTTCCACGTCCTGTCCCTTGCGGAAGTTGCGCACGGCTTCTTCGCCAGGCACATTCCACGACAGGTCGGACAAGTGGACCAGGCCGTCGATGCCGCCCGGCAGGCCGATGAACACGCCGAAGTCGGTGATCGACTTGATCGCGCCGCCGACCTTGTCGCCCTTCTTGTGGTTCATCGAGAAATCTTCCCACGGGTTCGATTTGCACTGCTTCATGCCCAGCGAGATGCGGCGCTTGTCTTCGTCGATGTCGAGCACCATGACTTCGACTTCATCGCCCAGCTGCACAATCTTGGAGGGGCTGACGTTCTTGTTGGTCCAGTCCATTTCGGAAACGTGCACCAGGCCTTCGATGCCTTCCTCGATTTCGACGAATGCACCGTAGTCGGTGAGGTTGGCGACTTTGCCGAACATGCGGGTGCCCTGCGGATAGCGGCGTGCGATGCCCACCCACGGGTCGTCGCCCAGCTGCTTGATGCCAAGCGAGACTCGGTTCTTCTCGGTATCGTAGCGCAGGATCTTGGCTTCCAGTTCCTGGCCGACATGCACCACTTCGGACGGATGCTTGACGCGACGCCAGGCCATGTCGGTGATGTGCAGCAGGCCGTCGATGCCACCCAGATCCACGAACGCGCCGTAGTCGGTGATGTTCTTGACCACGCCCTTGACGATGGAGCCTTCCTTGAGGTTTTCCATCATCGCTTCGCGGTCGGCACCCATGGTCTCTTCCAGCACGGCACGGCGCGACACCACGACGTTGTTGCGCTTGCGATCGAGCTTGATGACCTTGAATTCCATTTCCTTGTATTCGAACGGCGTGGTGTCCTTGACCGGACGCATGTCCACCAGCGAACCCGGCAGGAAGGCGCGCAGACCGCCCACCAGAACCGTCAGACCACCCTTGACCTTGCCCTGCACCATGCCGGTGACGATCCGGCCTTCGTTCATCGCCGCTTCCAGATCCAGCCACGCGGCCAGTTTCTTGGCGCGCTCGCGCGACAGCTTGGTCGCGCCGAAGCCGTCTTCGATGGATTCGATGGCAACCGCCACGAAATCGCCGACCTTGGCTTCGACTTCGCCCAGATCGTTCTTGAATTCTTCAATGGGAATCAGGCTCTCGGATTTGAGACCGGCGTTCACCGTCACGAAGTTGCCGTCGATGCCGACGATTTCAGCGGTGATGACTTCGCCCTGACGCATTTCCTGGTGTTCGAGCGACTCTTCGAACAGAGCGGCAAAACTTTCCATGCCAAGGTTATCGATGGCGGCGGGGGCAGCGGAAGCGGTAGCAGTAGACATTAAAAAACCTTCTTGTCCGTCGGTGAGGACGGGGTTGGTTGCACATCGTCAGCCTGCGGGCGCAGCACTGACACGGGTTCACAGGATTACATCACTTGCCGCGGCGATAGTGCGCCAGCACCGCCTGCACCGCCGACTCGATATCCATGTGGGTCGTGTCGAGCAACAGCGCATCCGGCGCGGGTTTCAGCGGGGCAACGGCACGCGCGGTATCGCGCGCGTCGCGGGCCTGCATATCCGCAACAAGGGCCGGTAGACTAGCAGAGTTCCCCTTTTCGATCAACTGCTTATACCGCCTTTCCGCACGCGCCTCGGCGCTGGCGGTGAGGAAGACCTTGGCCGTAGCATCGGGGAAGATCACCGTGCCCATATCGCGGCCATCCGCCACCAGGCCAGGCGCTTGCCGGTAGGCCCGCTGACGGTCGAACAGCGCCGCGCGAACAGCTGGCAGCGCTGCCACTTTC
>JBGSZD010000010.1:0-3663 GCA_041750575.1 Thiobacillus sp.
CTGCCAAATAAGGCGGTTGTCGATGCGGTGGCGCTCAGCCTTGCCCGCCACGCTCCCCCGCACGCCCGGCTGGCGCTGGCGCTGTCGGGCGGACTTGATTCGGTCGCGCTGCTGCATGCGCTGCTTTCCCTACGCGATCAACATCCATTCCAGTTGCAGGCCGTGCACGTGCATCACGGCCTGTCGCCTCATGCTGACGCCTGGGCCGGTTTTTGCGTGCAACTGTGCGCATCCCATTCGGTTGAATTACACGTAAGTCGCGTGCGGGTCGATCGCGATGACCCGGCTGGCGTCGAAGCGGCAGCGCGGCGCGAACGCCAGCGTATCTTTGCCGGTTTGAACGCGGATTTCCTCCTGACAGCGCATCAGCAGGACGACCAGGCTGAAACGCTTCTGTTGCAGTTGCTGCGCGGCGCCGGGCCGAAAGGTCTGGCGGCGATGGCTGAACTGCAACGCCCTCCCTGCTGGCGCGCTGCTCAACTGCGGCCGTTGCTGGGGGCGACGCGTGCCGAGATCCTTGGGTATGCGCAAGCGCAGGGCCTTGCCTGGGTCGAGGACGAGAGCAATCAAGATCCCCGTTATCGCCGCAACGCACTGCGCCACCAGGTGATGCCGCTGCTTGCCGAGTATTTCCCCGGCAGCGGCGTCACCCTCGCGCGCGCGGCAGCGTTGCAGGCCGATGCCGCTAAGTTGCTGGACGATCTGGCCCAGGTCGATGCGGGGGGCGCCATCGTTGGGGAGCGCCTCGATTGCGCGGCACTGGCTGTTTTGAGCGTTCCGCGCGCACGTAATCTGCTGCGCTACTTCATCGAGCAGCGGGGGCAGCCCATGCCCAGCGCACGGCGTTTGAACGAGGCGCTACACCAGTTGTTGGACGCGGGTCAGGATGCCCGCGTGTGCGTGCGGATCGGGCCGGCTGAGATCCGGCGTTTCCGTGGCGGCGCCTACGTTGTGCCTGTCGCGGCAACGCCTGGAGAGCCGGTTGGCTGGCAAGGCGAAGCTGAATTGTGCCTCCCCGGACTCGGCGCGCTGCACTTCCAGGTCGTCACCGGACAGGGGTTGAAACGAAGCCGCCTGGAAAGTGGCCAGATGGTGCTGGGGCTGCGCGAAGGCGGGGAGCGTATGCGTCTGACGCCTCAAGGACCGACGCGCAGCCTGAAAAATCTGCTGCAGGAGCGGGCCATTGCCCCTTGGCTGCGGGAACGCCTGCCGGTCCTCAAGTGCGACGGGGAACTGGTCTGGGCGGCGGGCATCGGGTGTCATGCCGACTGGCTGGCCGCCGTCGACGATCCGGGACTGCTCCCGGAATGGCGCCCAGCGCACCCGTAATGCCGCCGGGCCTGGCGGTGCGGCAAGACAGGGCGCCATCCGGCGTGGTATCCTAGCCGGCTGATTTTCATGGTTTTTTGAACATTTTTCTCATTTGTCTGGAGCACATACATGGCTGTTCAGCGCACTTTTTCCATCATCAAACCCGACGCCGTCGCCAAGAACGTGATCGGCAAGATCGTCAGCCGTTTCGAGACCAACGGCCTCAAGGTCGTCGCGTCGAAGATGAAGCATCTCTCTCGCCAGGAAGCCGAAGGTTTCTACGCCGTGCATAAGGAGCGTCCCTTCTTCAAGGATCTGGTCGAGTTCATGATCTCCGGCCCGGTTGTGCTGCAGGTGCTGGAAGGCGAAGACGCGATTGCCAAGAACCGCGCGCTGATGGGCGCGACCGACCCGAAGAAGGCCGAAGCCGGCACCATTCGGGCCGATTTCGCCGCGAGCATCGACGCCAACGCGGTGCACGGCTCCGACGCGCCGGAAACCGCGGCGATCGAGATCGCCTATTTCTTCCCGGCCAGCGAAGTCTACGCCGGCCGCTAAGCACGCATGCCGCACAACCTGCTTGATCTCGACCTCGAAGGGCTGACCGCCTGGTTCACCGAACTGGGCGAGAAGCCGTTTCGCGCCAGGCAGGTGTTTCACTGGATTCACCAGTCCGGCGTGGCCGATTTCGCGCAGATGACCGACATCGCCAAAAGCCTGCGCGAGAAGCTGCAGCAGCAAGCAGTGGTGCAGGCGCCGGCGATCAGCTATGCGCACGCTTCGTCCGACGGCACGCGCAAGTGGCTGTTCGATGTCGGCGTCGCCAACGGCATCGAAACCGTATTCATCCCGGAAGACGACCGTGGCACCCTGTGCGTGTCGTCGCAGGTCGGGTGCGCGCTGGAGTGCACGTTCTGCTCGACGGGGCGGCAAGGCTTCAACCGCAACCTCACGGTGGCCGAGATCATCGGCCAGTTGTGGGTCGCGCATCACAGCCTGAAAACCAAGCCCAATCGCACAACGGATGAGATTTCCGAACGGCCGGTGACCAACGTGGTGATGATGGGCATGGGCGAGCCGCTGGCGAATTTCGAGAACGTGGTGACCGCGCTCGGCATCATGCTCGACGACCATGCCTACGGTCTGTCGCGGCGGCGGGTGACGGTATCGACCTCCGGCCTGGTGCCGGCGATGGACCGTCTGGCCGAACGTTGTCCGGTGGCGCTGGCGGTAAGCCTTCACGCGCCCAACGATGCCTTGCGCGACCAGATCGTGCCGATCAACAAGAAGTATCCGCTCGACGAATTGATGGCCGCGTGCCGGCGCTATCTGGTGCATGCGCCGCGCGATTTCATCACCTTCGAATACGTGATGCTGGCCGGGGTGAACGACACGCCCGCGCACGCGCGCCAGTTGATCGAGTTGACGCGCGATGTGCCGTGCAAATTCAATCTCATCCCGTTCAATCCGTTCCCGGATTCGGGTTATGAAAAACCGCGCGCCGAGGCTATGCGGATATTCCGCGAACTATTGCAGGACGCGGGTTACGTGGTGACCACGCGCAAGACGCGCGGCGGCGACATCGACGCGGCCTGTGGACAGTTGGCCGGCAAGGTGGCCGACAAGAGTGGACGCGTGATGAAACGGATGCACAAGGAGGCAGCGTGAAAAAATGGATGGGAGCGCTGGTAGCGGTTCTGCTGGCTGGCTGCGCCGCGCAGCCGATGAGTGACGGCAGTGGTGTCCCCAGGGCCGAGGCGGATAGCGACAGTCGACAGCGCGCACGCGCGTTCACCGATCTGGCGAACGCCTATTTCGCGCGCGCCCAGTACAAGATCGCGCTTGATGAATTGCGCAAGGCCATCCTGGCGGATAACCGCTTTGGCCCGGCCTACGATATTTATGGCTTGATCTACATGGAGCTGGCCGAAGACAAGCTGGCCGAGGAAAATTTCCGCCGCGCGATCGAGTTGGATCAGGGTGATTCGGAAGCGCGCAACCACCTTGGCTGGTACCTCTGCACCCGTGGCCGCTACGACGAGGGGCTGGCGCAGTTCAGCGCGGCCTTGCGCAATCCCTTGTACACGCAGCCGGAAGTGGCCATGGCCAACGCCGGACAGTGCGCCGAGAAGAAGGGCGATCTCGCTTTGGCCGAAGCCAATCTGCTGAAGTCGCTCAAGCTGCAGCCTGACAATCCCAACACGCTCGTCAAACTGGCCGGCCTGCATTTTCGCCAGGGCCGTCTGCCCGAAGCGCAGCGTCTGCTGGCGCGCCAAGCCGAGCTGGCGCCGCCGACGGCGGAAAGTCTGTGGCTGGGGGTGCGACTGGAACGCAAACTGGGCGACCGCGCGC
>JBGSZD010000011.1:0-2903 GCA_041750575.1 Thiobacillus sp.
GGCGTGCTCGACACCCACAACAGCGCCCACGTGCTGGCGCTGCTCGACGCCGCGCTGGAGGGCTGCATGAACGGCGCATACAGCGCCGTCGTCACCGCGCCGGTGCACAAGGGCATCATCAACGACGCCGGCTTTGCCTTCACCGGCCATACCGAATATCTGGCCGACCACAGCAGTACGCACAAAGTCGTGATGATGCTCGTGGGCGGCGGCCTGCGCGTCGCGCTTGCGACCACGCACCTGCCGCTACGCGAGGTAGCCGATGCCATCACCCCCGCATTGCTCGACGAAGTGATCCGCATCCTGCATGCCGACCTGCAAACCCGATTCGGCATCGCCCGCCCGCGTATCGCTGTCGCCGGACTCAACCCGCACGCCGGCGAATCCGGTCACCTCGGCCGCGAGGAGATCGACATCATCGAACCGACGCTCGCCCGACTGCGCGGCGAAGGCATGGACCTTGTCGGCCCTTTGCCCGCCGATACGTTGTTCTCGCGCATCCGTCAGGAACCCTGCGATGCCGTGCTGGCGATGTACCACGACCAGGGCCTGCCGGTGCTCAAATACGCCAGCTTCGGCGCCGGCGTGAACGTTACCCTGGGCTTGCCCTTCATCCGCACCTCGGTCGACCACGGCACCGCGCTCGACCTCGCCGGTACCGGCCGCGCCGAAGTCGGCAGCCTCATCGCGGCGATTGAAATGGCTTTGGAGATGGAGAAAAGTAAGTCGTGAGTCGGGAGTGGAGAGTGGTTCGAACCACCACTCCCCACTCTCCACTCACCACTCAGCCCCATGCATACCCCCCGCAAACGCTTCGGCCAGAACTTCCTCATCGACGATGGCATCATCCATGCCATCGTCAACGCGATTCACCCGCAAGCGGGAGAGACCGTCATCGAAATCGGCCCCGGCCTCGGCGCGCTGACCAAGCCCTTGCTCGAACGCCTGCCGCATCTGCACGCCGTCGAACTCGACCGCGATATCGTTGCGCGTCTGCAAAGAACCTGGGCGGCCGACCGCCTCACCGTTCACAGCAGCGATGCACTGAAATTCGATTTCGGCGCTTTGGGACACGACCTGCGCATCATCGGCAACCTGCCGTACAACATTTCCACGCCGCTGCTGTTCCACCTGATGGAGTTTGCCGCGCACATCCGCGACATGACCTTCATGCTGCAGAAGGAAGTGGTCGAACGCATGGTCGCCGAACCGTCCACCAACGACTACGGGCGGTTGACGATCATGCTGCAACGCCGCTTTCACCTGGAATGGCTGCTCGACGTGCCGCCCACCGCCTTCAACCCACCGCCCAAAGTCGATTCGGCCGTGGTGCGGCTGATCCCCAAAACCCCCGCCGAAATCGTCCCGCTCGACGAAGCGCTGTTCTCGCGCGTCGTCGCCACCGCGTTCTCGCAACGGCGCAAGACGCTCAGAAACACGCTGGGCGGGTTATTGAAGTCGGAGGATTTCGCTGCGCTGGGGATCGACTCAGGCTTGCGCGCCGAGGCGCTTCCGCTGACCGATTACGAACGGATCGCACAGCATCTGGCCGGTAGCCCAGCAATCCAAACGTAGCAAAGGGAACTGAAAATGATCGAGAACCAGGAACGCTTTAATCAAGCCATGGCCCTGTTCGACGCGGCCAATGCGGCAGACCCCAATCAGGACGAAGGCCAGCCGAAGGAACTGCTGTACGGCAGGCGCATGTCGGACATGATCGCCCGCTTCGCGCCGGATGCGTCCGAAGCGGCCCAACTGGCGGTACGCGCCCAGCACATCCGGCGCTGGACGGTGCCGCGCAACAGCTACCCGATGGACAAGGAAGGCTATCACGCGTGGCGCACCGGGCTTTACACGTTTCATGCCAATACCGCCGGCGAGCTGATGCGCGAGGCCGGCTACGACGACGCGATGATCGAGCGCGTCAAGAAAGCGGTGGGCAAGCGCGGGATCAAGGTCAACCCGGATACGCAGCTGCTGGAAGACATCGCCAACCTCGTCTTCATCGAGCATTACATGCTGCCCTTCGCCGCGAGCAAGCCCGATTACGACGAGGCGAAATGGCTGGAAATCATCCGCCGCACCTGGGGCAAGATGTCGAAGAACGGCTAGGCGTTTGCCCTGTCCGGCAAGATCAAACTGCCGGAACCGCTGGTGCCGCTGATCACCAAGGCGATCAGTTAAGGCCTAAGGTTTCCAGAAATCAGGACATACACCCGTAGCCGTCATTGCGAGGCGAAGCCGAAGCAATCCAGTAGCATCCACCCGCAGGCTGGATTGCTTCGCGTTGCTCGCAATGACGGACCGCGGGTAATGCAATATGGAAACATCAACTAGGCTGCCGACTGCTTCGCCCAGCCCGCCGTGCCTTTCTGGATGAACTCGATCGGGTAGCCCGCAGGGTCTTCGATGAAAGCGATCACCGTGGTGCCGTGCGACATCGGCCCGGCCGGACGCAGGACTTTCCCGCCCTTGGCCGCAGCAGCGTCGCACGCAGCGTAGGCGTCGTCGACCTCAATGGCGATGTGGCCGTAGCCGGTGCCACGTTCGTATTCGGCCACGCCCCAGTTGTAGGTGAGTTCGAGCGCTGCGGCCTTGTCTTCGCTGTCGTAGCCGACGAAAGCCAGAGTGAACTTGCCGCCGGGGTAGTCCTTGCGGCGCAGCAGCTGCATGCCTAGCACGTTCGTGTAGAAATCAATCGAGCGGTCGAGGTCGCCGACGCGCAGCATGGTGTGAAGGATTCGCATGATGGTTACACCTCGCCCAGGCTAAATCAGAAACAGGGATTGACTCATTGTGCGCAACTCGGCGCGGCGCGCAAGCGCATCGGGACACAGCGCGGCGACCTGCGCCCAGAAGCGCGGCGAGTGGTCGAGGTGGACGAGATGCGCGAGTTCGTAGAT
>JBGSZD010000012.1:0-3511 GCA_041750575.1 Thiobacillus sp.
ATACTGTTTTCCAAATACCTGTGCGACCAGCGGTATCGTGGTGGCGATGCCCACAGCAAGAAGCGTCCAGCCGACAGCGCGCCGCTGATCCGGATTTAACCGGTTGCAAAGCAGCAGGGCGAGGCCCGCGCCCGCAGCAGCCCGCGTGCCGGCGATCAATCCGATTTCCGGAACGGTCAGTTTGACTTGTTTCATCATTTGCCTCTCGATCTGATTGGATTGCGGATAGACGTGCCGGCAACCCTGCGCAGCCGCGGCCCCGGGATAAGAAGAAGCAATCGGGCGGACGACTGCGTGTCGTCCATGACGCGTTGCATCCCCATGCTTGTGACTCGCACCGGCGATGCCGAAGCGCGTTGATGTTCTCAAATACGTCGAGTTATTTATAGTCCAGTGCCCATGAACAACCAAACAATAGGGGACAGACCGCGGTTTTGACAGCACCGAAAGATCCCGTCACGCAAAACCGTGGTCTGTCCCCTGATTCTGTCCCCTGATTCTGTCCCCTGATTCGCAGGCAAAAAGCGAATTTCCGGAATATTCATCGGATGGGCTCGTGTGGCGCTTCTTTCAGGAGTGCCTCTTTTGTTTCTTGCTGTGTCTTTTTGGCATATTCAACGGCCCATGTGTCCGCCTCGTACGTGCTCCAGACAAAATTGTGGTCCTCTCTCTTCCAGGCATCAGCCACCTCCTGGAGCGGCGTTTCACCGCCATTCTTTCGCGTCATAAGCTGCATGATTCCACCTCCTTCTAATCAGGGAAGTCCATTCTTCCAAGGCATACGCGGCAGCCCTTCATGATCGGCACAAGAATGCTGCAGCGGCAAGCGCCATCGTCATCGCTTTATCACGATCATCTTCATATGACATCTCCTGAGAAAAACGTTCAAACACACTCTATGTGTTGATGGAGATCAAAGGGGCCAGGCTCGAATTGATTTCGCGCCGATGTCCGCCGCTATCGAAAATAGGGATCAGATCCAACGGTGTCCCGAGGGCAACCGCTGATTGCGGTAACAACAGTGAATCCAGGGTCAGGGCGCGAATCGACGCCACGCGCTTGACGGGTCCCGGGTCTCGCGATGTTCGGATTCCGCGCTTCGCGGGATGCGCCGGGTTACACTTTCTGCTCCACGGCCTTCTGGCCAATCTGGGGGAATAAGCAACCATGTCCCGGCAGCATCCCATCATCGCCGTGACCGGCTCGTCCGGTGCAGGCCTGTCCACGATACGCCACGCGTTCAAGTTCATTTTCCAGCGCCTGAACATCAAACCCGCGATCGTTCATGGCGACGGTTTCCGGCGCTATACCGATCGGCAGTTCGACGCGCTGCTCGAGGAAGCGCGGCGCAGCGGCCGCAAGATTTCCTGGTTCGGGCCCGAATGCAATCATTTCCAGGAGCTGGAATCGTTTTTCCGGACCTATGGCGAATGCGGCAGCGGCGTTTATCGCCAGTATGCGCACACTGCCGGGCACGGCGAGGAAATGGGCGTGCAGCCTGGCGAGTTCACGCCCTGGGCGCCCCTGCAACCGGGCAGCGATCTCTTGTTCTACGAGGGCCAGCATGGCGGCCTGATGGCCAATACCTGGACGCGCCGCAAGGTCGATTCGCGCCACTTTCCGCCGGAAATCGACCGTCGCACGGGGCGCCCGGGCATCGACGTGGCCCAGCATGTGGACTTGCTGATCGGCGTGGCGCCTGCGATCAACCTGGAGTGGATCCAGAAGATCCACCGCGACTGCAAGAAGGGCACGTGCACGCCCGAGGAATCGGTGGAAACCATCCTGCGCCGCATGGACGACTACATCCATTACATCGTGCCGCAGTTCGGCCTCACCGATATCAACATCCAGCGCATGCCGCTGGTGGATACCTCCGACCCCTTCATTGCGCGCGATGTGCCGCTGCCCGACGAATCGCTCTGCGTCATCCATTTCCGCGACCGCGAGCGCCATGACTTTCCCGACTTGCTCAAGCGTATTCCCGACGCCCACATGTCGCGTCCGACCACCATGGCGATTCCCAGCAAAAGCCTGCGCCTGGCCCTGGGCGTGATTTGCGGTCCGATTCTGGCCGGGTTCATGGAGGCGCGCAGCGCCGCAACGGAGCGAGAAATCACGAATTAGAGGGGTCCGTTCAGACACCGTTTCCCAAACTCGTGGATTGCTCATTTAGGTGCGAAACGAACGAACGGGCTTATAGGGGATGCGTCATGAGACCGGATAGGTTCTGGATGATTGCTTGTCTGGCCATGGGCATGGCCGGCTGTGCCTCGACCGGGGGAAGCTAGGGCGACAACTACAGCACGATCAACGGGGGTTCGAAGAAATTAGCTTTCCCGAAAAACCGGGATAGCCGGGACCGTGGCTTAACTCGCCACCCTGGCTTTCACTTCGCCCGGTCCTTTAACCTGCGAATCAAAGGGGCAAGGCTCATATTGTTTTCGACATTCGAAATTGCCGGGGCAGTTCAGCCCGGCCCCTTTCTTTGATTGATAAACGAATAGGAAACCAGGTAGCCCAGCGTGCCCAGCATGGCAATCCCAGTAACCAGGTTATACGCAGTGGAATGCTCGATCCTGACAGGGCGCAGCACGACCAGCACAAGGAGCGCGAGGACAATCGCGCTCACTGCAACGATGAGGTGCCAGGGCCACTCGCTCTTCTGCCGGATATCCGTGGACGCCCGGTTCCAGGCGGCGACGAGTCCGCAGTACACGAGCAGGAGTATCGGCGGCGTACTGGGATGCTTGAGGAAAGCCGGCAGAGACGAATAAACGGGGGCGTCAAGGAAGTTCTTGGTGTGCTCGCTCAGCAAGATCAAGGTGGTGGAGAAAACCAGGAAGCTGGCAAGGTCGATCAGCTTCATCCGGATCGTGTAAGCGAACTCGCGTTGCTCGACCACTTCGGCCGTGTTGACGGCGTCATTGAAGATCATCAAGGCAACGAGGGTGATCAGCCGGGTGTCTGTTTCGGCGTTCAGGCTGAGGAGTAAAGCCTGACAGGCACCGAGAAAGAGAATACCGAAGATGATGTTGTAGAAGGTCATGCGCAGGTTCCTCCGTCAATCAGCTGCATGGGGGTGCCAAACCCGGCCCATCCTCCTCTTTTTTTCTAGCGCAAACAATCTGACCAAGTCGCGGCCAGACCACCCCGCAGGGGTCTGCGCCCCCCGTGCTACCCTCCACCCATCATGCGACTCCCCCAACTCCGACAACGTCTACGCGATCTGGGTGCCGCGCCCTGTCACGAAGGCCGCGTGCTGCGCGCGTGGGTGCAGGTGCGCTCGCTCGACATCAAGCGGCGGCGTGCGGAGGATTTCCTGCCGCTGACGGTGCGCAATGCGCTCCCCAATTTGTTCGACGAACTGAACGCGCTGGCGCGGGTGCATTCCGAGCATCCCGGCGAGGACGGCTCGGCCCGTCTGCTGGTGGCGCTGGCGGATGGGCAGACGGTGGAGACGGTGCTGCTGCCGCGCGACGGCGTGTGCGTGTCGACGCAAGTGGGTTGT
>JBGSZD010000013.1:0-3184 GCA_041750575.1 Thiobacillus sp.
GGCTCGCCGGCGCCGAGGCCGACGATGTCGCGGCCGGATGCCTTGAGCGCGGCGGCACGGGCGGTGACGGCCAGGGTGGGGGAAGGCTTGATGGCCTGTACGCGGCGGGAGAGTTCCACTGGGTTTCCTTCATGCATCCGCAAAGGCGGAGTGCTACTATCGATAAGTTTTTGCCGCGCGATTTTAACCCGTGTTCGTCACCTTCCCCAATAGCCCGTTTCGCCTGTTCCAGCCATTTCAACCGGCGGGCGACCAGCCGCAGGCGATTGCCAAGCTGATCGAAGGCATCGAAGACGGGCTGGCGTTCCAGACACTGCTCGGTGTGACCGGCTCGGGCAAGACCTTCACCATGGCCAACGTCATCGCCCAAACCGGGCGGCCGGCGCTGATCATGGCCCCGAACAAGACGCTGGCGGCGCAGCTGTATTCGGAGATGCGCGAGTTCTTCCCGGAAAACGCGGTCGAGTATTTCGTCTCCTACTACGACTACTACCAGCCCGAAGCCTACGTGCCGGCGCGCGATCTGTTCATCGAGAAGGATTCCAGCATCAACGAGCACATCGAGCAGATGCGCCTGAGTGCGACCAAATCGCTGCTGGAGCGACGCGACACCGTGATCGTCGCGACGGTGTCGGCGATCTACGGTATCGGCGATCCGTCCGACTACCACAGCATGATCCTGCTGCTGCGCGAGAGCGAGAAGATGAGCCAGCGCGATGTCATCGCGCGGCTGACGCAGATGCAGTATGAGCGCAACGATTTCGAATTCTCGCGCGGCCATTTCCGGGTGCGCGGCGACGTCATCGATATCTTCCCGGCGGAACACGCGGAAACCGCGATCCGCGTCGAACTGTTCGATGACGTGGTGGAAACCTTGCACCTGTTCGACCCGCTGACTGGACAGATATTGTCCAAGGTCGCGCGCTTCACCGTGTTCCCGTCGAGCCATTATGTGACTCCGCGCGAGACGACGCTGCGCGCCATCGAACAGATCAAGGTCGAACTGCGCGAGCGGCTGGAGTGGTATTACGCCAACAACAAGCTGGTCGAGGCGCAGCGACTGGAACAGCGCACCCGCTTCGACCTCGAGATGATGGTCGAACTGGGATTCTGCAAGGGCATCGAGAACTACTCGCGGCATCTGTCGGGGCGCAAACCCGGCGAGCCGCCGCCGACGCTGATCGACTACCTGGCGAAGGACGCGCTGATGATCATCGACGAGTCGCACGTCACCGTGACGCAGGTCGGCGGCATGTACAAGGGTGATCGCTCGCGCAAGGAAAACCTGGTCGATTACGGCTTCCGTCTGCCGTCGGCGCTCGACAACAGGCCGCTGAAGTTCGAGGAGTTCGAGGCGCTGATGCCGCAGACCGTGTTCGTCTCGGCGACGCCGGCCAAGTACGAAGCGGAACATTCTGGCCAGGTGGTCGAACAGGTGGCACGCCCGACCGGCTTGGTCGACCCACTGGTCGAAGTACGGCCTGTCGGCACCCAGGTCGATGACTTGATGTCCGAAGCGAGAAAACGCATCGCTGTCGGCGAGCGTGTGCTGGTCACCACGCTGACCAAGCGCATGGCCGAAGACCTCACCGATTACCTCGCCGAACACGGCATCAAGGTGCGCTACCTGCATTCGGATATCGACACCGTCGAACGCGTCGAGATCATCCGCGACTTGCGGTTGGGCGTGTTCGACGTGCTGGTCGGCATCAACCTGCTGCGCGAGGGCCTGGATATCCCGGAAGTGTCGCTGGTGGCGATTCTCGACGCCGACAAGGAGGGCTTCCTGCGCTCCGAACGTTCGCTGATCCAGACTATCGGCCGTGCCGCACGGCATCTCAACGGCAGCGCCATTCTCTATGCCGACCGCATCACCGATTCGATGCGCCGTGCGATGGACGAAACCGAGCGCCGCCGCACCAAGCAGATCGCCTTCAACACCGAGCACGGCATCACCCCGCGCGGCGTGGTCAAGCGGATCAAGGACATCATCGACGGCGTGTACGATGCCGACTCTGCGCGCCAGGAACTCAAGGCCGCCCAGACCGTGGCGGCCTACAAGGTGATGGACGACAAGTCGCTGACCCGACAGATCAAGAAGCTGGAAAAGGATATGCTGGATGCGGCGAAAAACCTGGAATTCGAGAAGGCCGCGGAACTTCGCGACCAGTTGAAGGAACTCAAGCAGGTGTTATTCATGGTTGATTCAGGAACCTGAATCAACCATGAATAACTGCCGGATTTAATTGTTATTGATCCGAACGGATCAATAAGAGGAGTGGAAGAGCATGACTAAAGTATTGATGGTGTGCATGGGCAACATCTGCCGCTCGCCGATGGCCGAGGGCATGTTGCGCAAAGCCGTGCAGGAGGCGGGACTGGTGGACGAGATCATGATCGACTCGGCCGGCACACACAGTTATCACGTCGGCGATGCGCCCGACCCGCGCGCGCAGCAGGCAGTGCGCCAGCGCGGCGCGGATATCAGCGGCTTGCGTGGCCGCAAGGTGGCGGATACCGATTTCGAGGCGTTCGATTACATCCTGGTGATGGACGGCGACAACTACAGCAAGCTGATCGATCGCGCACCGGAAAGGCACCACGGCAAGATTCGCCGCTTGCTGTCGTTCAGCCGCAAGTATCCCAACCTCGACGTGGTCGATCCGTATTACGGCGGCCCGCAGGGCTTCGAGGAAAACCTCGACATGATCGAGGACGCGGTGCAGGGTCTGATCCGCGAAATCAATGGCGATATCCAGATGCGGACGCGTTCCGGTTTTTGATCCCGTCTCCTGTGTGATCTCCAAATAAAATGGGCCGCTTCAAGCGGCCCATTTTATTGCGCAGCGGTACTTAGTTCGACTGCGTTTCTACCTGCACCAGCGGTTCCTGCGGTGCGCTCGCCTGTGGGCGGGTACGGCGACGGGTGGGGTGGGGCGCTACCGGCGCGGACGTCTCGGCGGTGTTCGTGGCGGTCGCGGTCGTTTCCACCTGCATCAGACTGTCCGCACCGCTAGCCACGGGTTGGGTCTCCGGACGACGACGGCGGCGTGGTCGGCCCGATTCGCCGGAGTCAGCCGTGCTGACGGCCGCAGCCTGAGTTTCCACCTGCTGCAGACTGGCCTTGCTGGCCGCCAGATCCGCCAGAACGGCGGCGGGCGATGCGGTGACCGCGCCCGCTAGC
>JBGSZD010000014.1:0-2941 GCA_041750575.1 Thiobacillus sp.
TGAGCGTGCCGCCATGCGCGCGCACTACCGCGAGCAGGCATTCGAGCAGGGTGTCTGGCGCAGACGCAGCGGCAGCCGACACAGCCGGATCGGGGCTGCCCGTATCGGGTGCGATGACGTCCGGAATGTCCTGAAGCGCTAGGTTTTTGTCCAAAATGACTCTACAGCAAGCTCGGCTCGCAGCCCTGAAATTGTAAATTCGATAGCGGATTTAACGGTTTTTACCGTGATTTCTTTAATGGAATAGACCCGCCGGATATCAGCGTAACGGGCATTCTGGCGGATCGCACAAGACTTGGAGAAGGATTTTGCGTGGCGAGTTGTGAGAAAAATGCCGAACATGTCGAAGCATCCCATGCAATCGGCAAAAAAACGCGCCCACCAAAGGCGGGCGCGGGCTTGTTGGTTTAATCCGAGGGTCAGGCGACCATGCCTACCCTGTCCCAGGCAAGACGGATCGTCTCGGGATGAGCAGTTTCAGTGCTGGCGGTCGGCTGCGCCACGCTGGACTGCACTGCCGGAACGGCAGCATCCTGCGGCGCCGCCGACGGCGCCGCAGCCAATACCTGACCCGTTCCCAGCAGCACAAGCAGCGCGGCCAGGTTGAGCGATTTGAAGAGGGCGTACGTCCGGTTCATGTGGCGCCCCCTCTCAGTTAAGCGTCGCGGTGTCGTCAAACACCAGGCGCGCGGCCTCGAAACTCGATTCGGTCTTGATTCTGTGGCGTACGTGCGCATCGCCTTGCAAGCCCACCAATTCCTGCGTCAGACGGAACAGGTTCTGGCTGTCGAGCGGCGCGCGGCAGACGATTTCCAGTGCATTCCACAAATAAGCGGGCTGTTGGTCGCGCTGGTACAGACGTTCGCAGGCGCGCATCAGACTTGTGCCCTGGCGCTGACGGGCTTCGCCGGCGGGCAGCGCGAGCAGATCTTCGAACTGGCTGCCGAGAATTTCATTTTCGATGGCGGCGGACAAGCGGATGTCGCTGCCGGACAAGGCGTCGAGCGCGGCTTCGGAGAGGCTGCGCGAACGCGGCGAGCCGGGATGGCTGATACTGTGCGTGAGACTGGCCCAGTGCAGCAAACGTGCTCGCCCGGCATCTTCGCTCGGCATCGTCGCCACCAGGTAATCGGCCAGCGCTTGCGCACTGTCGTCCTTGCTGGCGCTCATCAGGTCATACAAGGCTTTGATGTAGGGCGGGCAGGGGTCAAGCAGGGTGACGTGAGCCTTGATCCACAAATCGCGCTCGATGTCGCGCAGCCGTGACTGGTTGTGCTCGGCGATTGCCTTGGCGCTGCGCGGGTTTTCCCAGTTCTGTACTGTGGTCACCGAAACATTCGCCATCACCGCCAGCGATTCCTGCGACACCCGGTAGCGGCGGCGCAGGCTGTAGATCCAATCAGCTTCGAATTCGCGCTGATTGGCGTAGCGGCGGGCAGGGTTGGGCTGCCTTTCGTGTTCGCTCCATTTGTTTTGCAAGAATGACATGTGCGCTCCCTGAATGCGTAATGGCCTGACGGCGTAATGTTGACTAAAGCGTAGCAAGCATTTGAGGATCGGCAACACCAACCGGGTTGGGGTGGGATTCTCGGCCGCATACGACGCGTACCCGAGGGATTACGGACAATGTCAGACGAGATTGAGCGGAAGGAGAAAAAGAAAAAAGCCCAGTCGGATGACTGGGCATTTAGTGTGTGGTGCGCCGGAAGAGATTCGAACTCCTGACCCCTTGGTTCGTAGCCAAGTACTCTATCCAGCTGAGCTACCGGCGCGTTTTGAAGGTGGGCATTATACGCAGGTTTTGCGTGACTGAAGCAATCCTGTGTTGCACAAACTCGTATTGATATTGGCGGAGACGGAGGGATTCGAACCCTCGATGCAGGTTTAAGCCCGCATGCTCCCTTAGCAGGGGAGTACCTTCAACCTCTCGGCCACGTCTCCGAACCGCGCGCATTGTAGCGGAATGCGCGGCGGAAAGCCACCTTACGCGGTGGCCTTGTCGAGTTCGAAGGCCTGATGCAGCGCGCGCACCGCGAGCTCCATGTATTTGTCCTCGACCACCACCGAGATTTTGATTTCCGAGGTCGAGATCATCTGCAGGTTGATGTTTTCCTTCGACAGGGTTTCAAACATCTTGCGCGCGATGCCGACGTGCGAGCGCATGCCGACGCCGACGATGGAAACCTTGGCGATCTTGTCGTCGCCGGTGACTTCGCGCGCGCCGATGGACGCCGCCGTCCCCTTGACGATGTCGAGCGCCTTGCCGAAATCGTTGCGGTGAACGGTGAAGGTGAAGTCGGTGGTGTTCGCATGGCCGACGTTCTGCACGATCATGTCCACATCGACGTTGGCGTCGGCCACCGGGCCGAGTATCTGGTAGGCGATGCCGGGATGGTCGGGCACGCCGACCACGGTGATTTTCGCTTCGTCGCGGTTGAAGGCGATGCCGGAGATGACGGGTTGTTCCATGCTGTCGTTTTCCTCGAATGTGATGAGCGTGCCGTCGCCTTCGTCCTGAAAGCTGGACAGCACACGCAGTTTGACCTTGTACTTGCCGGCGAACTCGACCGAGCGGATTTGCAGCACCTTGGAACCGAGGCTCGCCATTTCCAGCATTTCCTCGAAGGTGACGGTTTTCAGCCGCCGCGCCTCGGGCACGATGCGCGGGTCGGTGGTGTAGACGCCATCGACGTCGGTGTAGATCTGGCATTCGTCGGCCTTGAGCGCCGCCGCCAGCGCCACGCCGGTGGTGTCGGAACCGCCGCGCCCGAGCGTGGTGATGTTGCCTTTTTCATCCACGCCCTGGAAGCCAGCGACGACGATCACGTGGCCTGAATCCAGATCGGTGCGCATCCTGGATTCGTCGATCGACAGGATGCGTGCCTTGGTGAAGGCGTCGTCGGTCAGAATCCGCACCTGTCCGCCGGTATAGCTTTTGGCC
>JBGSZD010000015.1:0-6895 GCA_041750575.1 Thiobacillus sp.
ATCAGTTCCTGCGTGAACAGCAGCAGCGGAAAGCGGGTGCGCCGCGCCGTCAGCCAGCCGCCGCGTTCGGCGACGATGGACAGTACCTTGACGCCTTCGCGTTGCAGGCGCGAGGCGGCCTCGGCTTCGTCGAACGCCTCCACCGTCAATGCCGTGACGCCGGCGCCGGGGCGCAGGGCTTTTACCCGATAGCGCATTTACCAGTTCACGATGTCGGCGCCGTCGCCGCTGCCGCCGGGCTGGCCGTCACGGCCGAAGGAATACAGGTCGAGCTCGCTGTGTTCGCCCGGCATGCGGTATTGATAGGGTTTGCCCCAGGGATCGTTCGGCACGGCCTTCTTTAAATAGGGGCCGTCCCAGCGTGCCTCGTCGGTGGGTTTGGTATTGAGCGCCGTCAGCCCCTGTTCGCTGCTGGGGTAGTGGCCGGTGTCGATGCGATATTGATCGAGCGCCTTCTCCAGTGCGCCGATCTGCGCCTGGGCGGTCTTCACTTCCGACTTGCCGACCTGGGAGAAATATTTGGGCGCGACGTAACCGGCCAACAGGCCAAGAATCACAAGGACGACCAGAAGTTCGAGCAGGGTGAAGCCTGCGTGGCGACGTGTGGGAGCGTGGATGAACGATTGAAATGACACGGATCAATCCTTAAATGAAGAGGCCAGGTATTCAACTGCTGGCAAGTTCGATGTGATGCGGGCAGGGGTTCCGGGCAAGCATCATATTTATGAAGTTTGGATTTCAACACAGAAATGTTACATACGTGTTCAGCTTCCTGGAAACGCGCGGATAAAAAAACCCCCTCCGGCGCGCCTGCTGTACGCCGAAGGGGGTGCGAAGCGCTGAATGTCAAATAGGGCTGCGCTTGTTGCGGCGACGGACCGTGAAGCCCACCAGGCCAAGACCCGCCAGCATCATGGCGTAGGTATGGGCTTCCGGGACCGCGGCCGTGGTGAAGGTGTAAATGCCTTGCCCTGCGGGTACCCCAACTGTGCCAAGCCCATCCGCAAAACCGCGCACCTTGAAATAGTAATTTCCGGCTGTCAGGGGCGTATCGACGCTAACCGAGATATCCGATGCGCCGCTGACCATATCGCCATCCACCCAGGTATTGCTCGCATCGAACAAGTCCAGTTTCAGGTTCGAGATATGGAAACTGAAGCTTCCCAAATCAAGGTTGACCGTGACTGCCGTGCCGGCGACGGACGGCAAACCGGCCACCGTGAAATTGTAGGTGTCGGTGAAGTTGTAGGTTGTGGCCCCCGTGGTTGACAGCGTGAATGGCGTCCCCGCCGAGACGATGGCTGTGTTGATATAGGGCGTGGTACTGAGCGTGCCCATGTTGTAGGTAGTGTCCGCCTGAGCGCCGGACATCAGGCAGCCGCTTGCCATTGCGGGAACAGCCACCCTGGCAAGCGTGCCTAGCATGTGTCGAAACATTATTCTCTCCTCCTGCCGGTGTTGCGGTTTTTTGAACTTGCCTGGCCAAAAGCCAGGCAAGTTTGCTGCTGTATCGCCAGTCCGGTGCGCTCCTCGTCGCCCTTCAGGCTTTATCGAACCCCTCTGGTTTTGCCTGGGGGGTTTTTATTCGGGATCAGGCAGCCGCGTCTTTGCGCCTTCTCGAGCGAACCATGACGCCCGTCAGCGCCAGACCGGCGGCCATCTGCGCCCAGGTGGACGCTTCAGGCACGGCGGCGATGGCCGTAAAGCGCAGTCCCCAGATGTTGGACTGGCTGCCGTACTCGATTTCGTAGCCGCCGACATGCAGGTTCTGGCCGGGCTGGGCAAGCAGCTTGCTGGGGTCGAAGCTGAGGGTATAGGTGTCGGGGTTCAACTGGCGCGTCCAGGTCCAGGAGCCGAGATTGGTTGTCTGGCCGTTCACCCCGTCTCCCAGACAGTAGCTTGTGGCATCGATGCCGTTGCACTGGTAGATGCCGTTGATCTTGACGTGCACGCCCGCGGCGCCGCCCTGGGTTGCCCAGTCCGCATCGCCCGTGGTGGTGAATTCGCCGAATGAAACGCCATCGCCGGAAGGCGACAGCTCGTATTGGGAGGTGTATTCATTCCAGGAGAGGATCTGGACGATCATGCCCTGCCAGGCCACGCCGGAAATATTGTCGATGTTGACGTGCGGAACGATGTAGTCGCCCTCGGGGGGAATCGAGAGATATTCAGTTACCAGGGAGGGACCGATGCTGAGATTCAGCGGCAACATGCCTGCACCGGCGTGAGCCATGGCGCCGTTGCTGGCCATCATCAGGCTGGCCGTGAAAATTCCGCCGAGCATGTGTTTGCGATCAAGTTTCATGAAGTATTCCCATCTCGATGATTGAATAGCCGATTGGTCTGGATATCAGCCAGCCTGCGAGGAAAGATTTGCTCCGCAAGCTGGCGTTTGTGGCACCCGGATCAATACAGGTCGGTGTCATCCTTCATGCGGACGATCACGGCATGCGGGTCGGAGATGTTCGTCGTTCCCGGGTGATTCAGCCAAGTGGTCGGGATGACCGAAGTCAGCACGCCTTTCTTGCTGTCGGCCGACAGGGTCACGATGCCCAGCCCCGGGCAGCTGCCTGCCGCGGCATGACTGACGGAAAGCGGCTTGGGTCCACGCGTGCTGACGAAGATGCGGCTGCCGTCCGGCGAAAGGTCCAGCAGATCCGGGGAAGGATCGTTCGAGACCGACACCGCGTTCGGATGACCATCGGCCACCTGGACCGTGGGGTTGGCGGAATCGTAGTTCGCACCGGCCGTGGTGCCGCATACCGAGGCCGCCGCGCCGCCCACCGAACCGTCCACCGTGGTCAGGTCGTAGGTATTACGCGTGCCCGTGGCCAGTTGGAACACTTCCACATTGTTTTTCACCCGATCAAACTGATGAATGTAGGAACGGGTCGAGTTCCAGATGAAGCCGTGCGCATCACGGTTGTTGCCCTGGATGGCGTTGGTCGGCAGAACGGTCGTTCCATGGGTCGGGTCCTGGAAGATCACCTTGGGCTTGGGAACGTTGGGCGGATAATACGCAGGCGCCGCAGGCCAGTTGGTCGGCAGCTTGTACATGGCGAAAGCCGCCACGTTGGCTGCGAATACACCGGAGTTCACCCAGGTCGAACCGGCCACTTCGGCTGCGCCGCAGCCTGCCGCACTGATGTTGGTCTTGTCCCACTCAGCCACGATGCGCATCGGCGTGGCGGTGAAGTCCACCGCGAACAGGCCGCCGCCGCCCAGGGTCACGAACGTGGTGCGGCCGTCGGCCGCCATGCCGCCGCAGATCACTACGTTGTTGGGACGGGTGGTGGCGTTTTGTTTGTGCTGGCCTGCGGGCGTCAACGCAGTCTGCGATGCATCATAACTGCCGCTTACCGTGCCAAGCGGCATGCTGCCATCCGCCACGGCATCCTGCCCGGGGGCAAGACGGCTGGTCAAATCGCCTGCCACGTCGAGCGAAGCAGCCTTGTCAAACACGGCGGAAGTAATGTTGCCGGCGGTATCCCATGTCACATTGATCCGCTCCAGCAATTTGCCGTTCTGGTTCGCGACGATGAGGTACTTGCCGTCCGGGCTCCACAGCGTCAGGTGATTCTGGCGCCCGCTGGCGGTCGAGCCGGCAATCACGTTGCCTGCGGCATCCTTGTTGCCATTGATGGTGCCGGTGCTGCGCCACAGCGCCACAGCCTGCCGGGTCCGCGCATCCACCAGGCCGATGTGTCCGGAGGCCACGAAAGACAGGACCATATAGTTATGGTTGGGCGAAGGAATCATGCCGTGCAGTTGCTTGGTTTTGGTGCCGGTGCTGGTCAGCGCGTTGGGATACAGCGCGGCCACATCCAGCGCCACATGGGGCGCGGCGGTAGGGTTGGTGTCGAGGTCGGAACCCTTCCAGATGCGCAGGAATCCGCCATCCGTGCCGTTCGGGTTGATTGCGTCGATGCCCTGGCTGTTGGTCTGGTCGGACATCCACACTTCGTAGCCAACCGCGGAGGCCGCGGTTGCGGTCAACATCATGGCGGCTGCGGCGATCACTTTCAGTTTCATTGCACTCATTGCTCAAATCTCCTCATTATTCATATGCGAGGACATGCATCCTCTCGGTCCGCGACTATTGCCGCGGACGGGTTTTGTATTGAACGAGTACGGTCAGACGTGGCGCGACCGACGGCGTGCGGACCAGCCCACCAGACCCAGGCCGGCGAGCATCATGGCGTAGGTGTCCGCTTCCGGCACAGCGGTGATTTGCAGGCCGTAATGGCCGGAGCCGTATGCGCTATTGGACCAATGGTCGAAGGTGGTGGCCTCGTACCAGTAGCCGTTGGTGTCGCCCAGGTTGTTGTCGAAAGCGTCCAGTGGCGCATTTTGGTACGCCGAGACCGTCAGGTAATAGGCGCCTGTGGTGCCGACGTTGTAGCTGAACAGATCATTCACACCTGGATTCAGGTTGCCGTTATTGGATGCAACGGATTGTCCGGCGGAGTTGAACAGCACCAAGTTGACGTCGAACACGCCGCTGTAGGTGGCATACATCACCAGGCTGTTTACCGCGAATGTCGTGCCGGAGGCCAGGCCGAAACTCCAGATGTCTACGTCCTGGACGGGCGAGATGTCACCGTGGATTTCAAAGGTGCCGGTTCCGCCCGTGTCGGCGGTGGCAAAGGTATTGTTACCCGTCAAACCCTCCGTTTCCATGATGGCGTGGGCGTTCGCGCCTGCGGTTGAAAGGCCAATTGCCAGCAATAGTGTGTTCAGGCGCTTCATCGAATGGTTCATGTGTCGTGCTCCTCCTTATGGTTGAAAGCATTCTGTTGCGGTTGGGCCATCGTTCTTGTGAACCGCGACCGGCTTTTCTGGCCCTGTGCGTCTGCCCATCGGTCCGGTATCCGGTAGGGCTGTACCAGCCAGAGCAACAGACGTGCCATTTACGATTTCATTGGGTCTGGGGCGAGTTTGGGGGATCGATCTTGACTTTTTTGGGAGAATCCTGACACTGTGTCTTCCCCCAAGTCGCCCGACCTGACATGTTGTCAAGAGGGTGCGACAAAATGACGCAAGGCTGTTTCTGACGATTTGTCAGGCAGACAGACCCGGCGCAAAAATCAACACATACGAGACGGGGCTGGAGGAGGGCAAGGTGGACAGAAGAATCGTCATTCCGCTGCATTCGCTGCTGGAGACGCGGGACAACCCCACGGTGCTGGTGGACCGTGACTACAAAATCGTGGCGGCCAACAAGGCCTATTGCGATTCCTACGGCATCCCGCAGGATCAGATCGTCGGCAAGGCGTGTCATGAAGTGTCGCACCGTTCCCAGGTGCCCTGCCACCAGAACGGCGAGCAGTGTCCGCATCAGGAAGTCTTCGCCACTGCAGGTCCGTGCGAGGTGCTGCATACCCATTACGATTTCCAGAATCGCCCTGATCACGTTCGCATCCTCGCGCATCCGCTGCACGATGCCGACGGTCAGATGTATTTGATGGAATCGATCCACCGGCTGGCACCGCGGCTCGATATCAACTGCGGGGAAATGCGCATGGCGGGCAAGAGTCCCGCCTTCCTGCAGTTTTTCGAGGAACTGTCGACGGCAGCCAAAACCCGTGCCGCCGTCTGGTTGTACGGAGAAAGCGGCGTGGGCAAGGAGCTCGCCGCGCGTTTTCTGCATGAACACTCGGCGCGTGCGAGCAAGCCCTATGTCGAACTCAATTGCGCGTCGATTCCGGAAAGTCTGTGTGAAAGCGAGCTGTTCGGATACGAGAAGGGCGCGTTTACCGGCGGTCAGCGCGCCAAACGCGGCCTGTTCGAACTGGCCGACAGCGGCACGCTGTTCCTCGACGAGATCGGCGATCTGCCGCTATCCATGCAAGGCAAGTTGCTGCGGGTGCTGGATAGCGGCGAATACCGTCGTCTGGGATCGGAAACCAGCCATAAATGCGATGTGCGCGTGGTGGCCGCCACCAATCGCGACCTGGCGCAGATGGTGCGGGAGGGGACTTTCCGCCAGGATCTGTACTATCGCATCGCCGGTTTCAAAGTCGTGATTCCTTCCCTGCGCGAACGCCGGGACGACATACCGGCTATTGCCCAACTGGTGCTCAGTCATATCACCAAGGAAACCGGCATTGCGTATCGGCTTGGCCAAAGTGCGCTCGAAAAACTGGTGGCGCACGACTATCCCGGCAATATTCGCGAACTGCGCAGTGTGTTGGTCAAAGCATCCGCGCGATGCAAGCATGGCGTGATTCATCCCGACGAAATCAGTTTCGAACATCTACCCGGCTGCAACTGTACCCAGGCCGAACTGCCTGACGCGCAGGCGTACCCGCAGCTGGCGGCGTCCGCACTGACATCCGAGGTACAAACGCCGTCCACGCGCTATGGGCGGCGCAGTACCGACCAGCCTGGTGCGTTTGTACAGGCGGTCGTCACGCAACAGGTGCGCCGCAGCACGGACAAGCAGTCCATGGCCGACCAAACTATGGAAGTGGATTTGGATCACAGCCTGGCGCGTATTGAGGAAGTGAGTATCCAGAAGCTCCTGGAGCAGTTCGGCAATCGCCGGATCGTGGCTGACAAGTTGGGCATTTCCGAGCGCACCCTGTATCGCAAGCTTAAAAAATACGGGCTGGATGCACTGAGCGGGCCGAACTGACCAGCGATCAAGACAAGAAGGATCTCTTCACCGCACCAGATATTTCATGGGGAACTGCCTCGGCTTCCCCCTGCTGCCTAAGCCCTACTCGCGGCAAGCTTGAAAATTCCCTCCATCACACAGTAGTGTCCGGTTAAATTGAGCCGCACAGGCTGTGAAGCCACTATCGATGCGGGTTTTGAGCGATTCATGGGTGTCCACGATTTGAATTTCAATTTGCACATTTGCGATGCTTCCGGGTTTGATGAACCTGGAGTA
>JBGSZD010000016.1:0-2314 GCA_041750575.1 Thiobacillus sp.
CGGGGTCGAGATGCAGGTGACGTTGTGCCGCCACGGCCAGCGCCGCACCGGGCAACGCGACCCACATGACCAGTTGGCGCAGCACCAGATCGCCGCCTGGCAGCGTGGCATGAAAGAAATTACGGCCGACGATATCGGCCAGCGATAGCGCGAGCATGGCGACGAACGCGGCCATCGCGATGCCCAGTTCCACCAGGGTCAGGCTGTATTCCAGCCTGCGGCAAACTCGCGTCAGCACGGCCTTATTTTTTTCCGCCACGACGGCTGGCGAGGGCGGCATCGACCTGCCGATTCAGTTCGGCCGACAGGTAGTGTTTCGCCTCCAGCGTATCGACCGTTTTGCGGCTCATCGTCGCCAGTTCGCTCAGGTCGGCTTTCTGCCAGCCCTGCATCGGCTGCGTGCTTTTCGCCAGCACTGCAAGCGCTTTCTGGTCGTCGCGCCGGGTATCGGCGATCAGGCGTTTGCTCAGCACTGCGCCGCTGGTTTTGAGCAGCGTCTGCAAGTCGGCGGGCAGGCTCGCGTAGAACTTGTTCGACACCAGCACCGCGCCAATGCCGGTCGCCATCGGCACCGAACTCATGTAGGGCGTTTTGCCCGACCATTGCAAAGCGATGCTCGCCAGCGGCGTGGCGACGACGGTGTCGAGCAGACCGGTGGACAGCGCGGTGTACACTTCGGTGATCGGCAGCGAGACGGGCGACCAGCCGTTGGCGTCGAAGAAGGCGCCGACGAAACGATCGCCCTGCCATTGCCAGATGCGGCGGCGATTCAGTTCTTCCAGATTTGCCAGCGGCTTGGCGGAAAAGAAATGGATGTTGCCGACTTCCATCCAGGCGACGAGCTCGAACTGGTTTTTGCGAAAGCCTTCGTCGATGGCTGGCTGGATTGCCGCGCGCACGGCGTCGATTTCGGCCTGATCGCGGAACAGGAACGGCGCTTCAAGAATGCGCGCCGGCGCGTAAATTTCCCCGATGCCGTGACCGCTCAAAGCCGCCCCCTGCAACTGGCCGAAACGGATTTTGCGCAGCATGTCCGGCTCGTCGCCCGACACGCCGCCAGGATACAGTTTGAGCGTAAGCCGGCCCTGACTCTTCGTCGCCAGTTCCTTGCCCCAGGCATCGAAAGCTTTCATCCAGGTGGAGCCCTGCGGCGCGAGCGTGGCGAATTTCAGCACGTAGGCGTCGGCCGCCTGCGCAAGCGGGGCGCACAGCAGCAAGGCAGTCAGCAGCAAGCGGGTAATGGCGTTCAAAATAGGGTGTCCTCCTGGCTCAGCAATCTGTCGGCTTTCTTTTTGGCGATGGCGTTGGTGAGACTCAGATCGGATGCGTCCACGTTCGCCTCCTGCACACGCGTCAGCGTGTCGTGGAAGGCTGCGCGCTCGCCCATCTGTCTCAACAGGTATTGCGCGCGATAGACCTCGACCAGCAGCAGCCGGTTCTGATTGAGGCGCGCGGCGGCATCGAAATGCTGTGCAGCCTTGGCAAAATCGCCGCCAAACATGGCGGCGCGCCCACCGTAATAGGCCCCGAAGAAGATATGCGCGCCACCGAAATAATAGGTTTCGTCGAGTGCCAGCACCCGCCGCATCAAGGCTTCGACGCGCGGCAACTCGGCCAGACGCGCCGGGTCGTCGAGCTGGGTTTCGATCCACTTGCCCCACGCCGAGGCGGTCCAGAACAGCGCCGGCACGGCTTTGGCGTCGAGCTTGCCGAGCGCGGCGTTCAACTGGACAGGGTCGCCTTCCAGTTGCTGGGAGGTAATCCCCGCTGTCGAAAGCGCCGCGCGCGCATGCTCGAGTGCACGGCGATACAAACCTGCGGCGCGCTCGGGTGCCTCATCCTCGACGAAGCCCGTCGCATAGCCGTGAAACCCCATCGCAGCTTGCACGCGGTAAGTCGAACTGGCCGGGTCGGCAAGCAACAGGCTTTCCAGCATTTTGAGGTTGGCCGGAATACTGGCGCGCGCCAGTTCGTAATCGGTTTCGCGGTTCATCGCGATCAGACCGTAATCGATCAGGGGCGACGCACCGCGCGCGACCAGCCGGCTGGTCGAGCAGCCGCCCAGCAGCAGGCTCGAAACCAGACACAGCGTAGCGGGAACTCCCGGATTGGACAGGCGCATTCAGTCTCCTTTGGGTGGGGCGACGCGAGCCCCATCGTATCACCGCGTCGACCTGTTGCAGGGCTGCCGGCCCAACGTCGCTCATGATCGTGTCATCAATTGAACCGCCCGGGCATCTGCCTTTGGCATAATGCGGGCTTCCTGTATGACAAATTCTATTGTGCCCTCTGCCGAACGCGGCTGGATCACCCG
>JBGSZD010000017.1:0-12808 GCA_041750575.1 Thiobacillus sp.
GGCGCACCTGGCCGCGCTGGCGCGCGGCGCGCGGCTGGTGCGGGTACATAATGTGGCAGCCATGCGCGATGCGCTGGCTGTCTGGAACGCAGTGGAGGATCACTAAAAATGGGACGTAAATATTTCGGCACCGACGGCGTGCGTGGCAAGGTGGGCGAATCGCCCATTACCCCGGAATTTGTCATGCACCTGGGTTACGCTGCGGGTCAAGTGCTGGTGGCCGACCGCGGCAGCCTGCCGCCGAACCAGCACCCAACCGTGCTGATCGGCAAGGACACCCGTATTTCTGGTTACATGCTGGAGGCCGCACTGGAGGCGGGTTTTACCGCCGCCGGGGTGAACGTGCTGATGACCGGGCCGATGCCGACGCCTGCGGTGGCGTATCTGACGCGCGCCTTGCGCCTGCAGGCCGGCGTGGTGATCTCGGCGTCACACAATCCGTTCGAGGATAACGGCATCAAGTTCTTTTCAGCCAGTGGGCAAAAGTTGCCCGATAGTGTGGAAGAAGCGATCGAGGCACGGCTGGACCACCCGATCATCACAGTCGAAGCGCGCCAGTTGGGCCGCGCCCGCCGGATCGAAGATGCGGCTGCGCGCTATATCGAGTTTTGCAAAAGCACCTTCCCCAATCATCTTGATCTGCGCGGGATGCGCATCGTGGTGGATTGCGCGAACGGCGCGACCTATCACATTGCCCCGCACGTGCTGCACGAACTGGGCGCCGAGGTGATCGCCATCGGCAACGAGCCGAACGGCTTCAATATCAATGACGAATGCGGCGCGACCCACACCAAGACGCTGTCCGACGCCGTTCAGGCACATCATGCGGATCTGGGTATCGCGCTCGATGGCGACGGCGATCGCCTGATGATGGCAGACGCGAAAGGCCGGATCTACGACGGCGACCAGTTGGTCTACGTGATCGCACGTCACCGCATCCAGACCGGCTACATGAAAGGAGGCGTGGTAGGTACTTTGATGACCAACCTCGGCACCGAGCACGCGCTGGCCCGCGCCCAGATTCCCTTCGAGCGCGCCAAGGTCGGCGACCGCTACGTGCTGGAACGCCTGCAAGCCAACGGCTGGACGCTCGGCGGCGAAACCTCGGGCCACATTCTTTGTTTGGACAAGCACACTACCGGCGACGGCATCGTGTCCGCGCTCCAGGTGCTGCGCGCCCTGCGCGAGACGGGGGAGACGCTGGAGGCGTTCACCGCCGATCTGGAAACCTATCCCCAGGTGATGATCAACGTGCCAGTGGCGAAGGGGTTCAAACTGGATGCCGCGCCCGCCGTCAGCGCGTCAGTCGTGGCGGCCGAATCCGCCCTGAACGGCACCGGCAGGGTGGTCCTGCGCGCGTCCGGAACCGAGCCGCTGATTCGGGTGATGGTGGAGGGGCGGGATGCCGGGCTGGTCAGAAACACGGCTGAAACAATCGCCGCAGCCGTGAGGCAAGCCGCCGCGTGCGGGTGATTTCCCACCCTGAAATATAACTGTAATATTCGCCCGTTAGTATAGCGACGTCGCCAATGCGGCAACGTCAACTACTACCGGAGATATTACATGCGTACTCTTAATAAACTCGCTCAAGGCGCCCTGGTTGCAGCCATGGGTCTGGCTTTCTCGGTTAGCGCGCTGGCCGCCGACGTTACCGGCGCTGGTGCAACCTTCCCCTACGCTGTTTACACCAAGTGGGCTGAAGCCTATCAGACCGCTACCGGCAACAAGGTCAATTACCAGGGCATCGGCTCTTCGGGCGGTGTCAAGCAGATCAAGGCCAAGACCGTCGATTTCGGCGGCACCGACGCGCCGGTCTCGGAAGCCGATTTGGATGCGGCTAAACTGGTGCAGGTTCCCACCGTCATGGGCGGCGTCACCATTGTCATGAACGTTCCCGGCATTGACTCCGGCAAGCTGAAGCTGGACGGCAACACGGCCGCCAACATCTTCCGTGGTGCCATCACCAAGTGGAACGATCCCGCTATCGCCAAGCTGAACCCCGGTGTCCAACTGCCGGATCTGGCGATTACCGTGTCGCATCGTTCGGACGGTTCGGGCACCACCTACGCATTCAGCAACTACCTGGCCAAACAGTCGATGGCCTTCAAGCGCGACGTCGGCGCGGGCAATACCGTGAACTGGCCGTCCAATGCAGTCGGTGGCAAAGGCAACCCGGGCGTGGCTGCCAACGTGCAGAAGATCAAGGGCGCGATCGGCTACGTGGATATCGCCGATGCGATGAAAAACAACATGAGCTTCGTTGCACTGAAAAACAAGGCCGGCAACTATATCGTGCCGAATCAGGATGCCGTGGCAGATGCAGCTGCAGGTGCCAACTTCAAGGTCAAGGGTATGGCCCCCGATCTGCTGGATCAGAGCCACAAGAATGCCTGGCCCATCACGACGGCCACCTATGTCCTCGCGTATGAAAAAGGCTCTGATGCCGCCAAACAAAAAGGGGTGGTCGACTTCTTCACCTGGTCGCTGAACAACGGTCAGAAAATGGCCGAAGAGCTGGGTTTTGTAGCGCTACCCGCCAACGTGGTGAAGATGGTTGAAGCAGAAATGAAAAACATCAAGTAATGCACCCGTTGCGCTAACTTGATCGATTGCCGGGGTGACGACACCCCGGCTGTCTACGAAAGCAACTGTCCGCCGCGGCGGCTGCTCTCGCAGATAAAAATGAACCGATAGGCACCCCACCGTGAGCGAGCCCAGCATCTCCGCCGGAATCGACCTGCATGCCCAGCAGGTCAGAAAATTCCGCCTGCAGGACCAGTTTTTTCATCACTCCACCCAGGTGTTCGCCTTTGTCGTGCTGGCGGCGCTGGTCGGGATACTGGTCTCGCTCAGCATCGAGGCCTGGCCCAGCCTCAAGGAATTCGGCCCATCTTTTTTATGGACCAATATATGGAGCGTACCAGACGATAAATACGGGGCATTGGCCGCCATCTACGGTACGGTCGTGACCTCGGTACTGGCATTGCTGATCGCCGTGCCGATCAGTTTCGGCATTGCGCTGTTTCTGACCGAGACTTGCCCCTTGTGGCTGCGCCGACCTCTGGGTACCGCGATCGAATTGCTGGCGGGGGTTCCTTCGATTGTCTATGGCATCTGGGGCTTGTTCATTTTCGCACCGCTGTTTGCCGATCATATCCAACCGCCTCTGCAGGCTTTGTTAGGTGACGTGCCGATCATCGGCGGCTGGTTTTCCGGCCCGCCCATCGGCGTCGGCATTCTGACGGCGAGCATCGTGCTCTCGCTGATGGTGATTCCATTTATCGCTTCGGTCATGCGCGATGTGTTCGAGACGGTGCCAGACGTACTCAAGGAGTCGGCCTACGGTGTGGGATGCACCACCTGGGAAGTCGTGCGCAACGTCGTATTGCCTTATACGCGTGTCGGTGTCATCGGCGGCATCATGCTGGGGCTGGGGCGTGCACTGGGCGAAACCATGGCGGTGACCTTCGTGATCGGCAACGCCAATCGCATCAATGGCAGCCTGTTCGCACCCGGTACCTCGATCGCCTCCACGCTCGCCAACGAATTCGGCGAGGCGGACCCCGGCTTGCATATCGCTTCGCTGTTCGCGTTGGGCCTGGTGCTGTTCGTCATCACCTTTATCGTGCTGGCGATTTCGCGCTGGCTGATCAGCCGCAGCATGGGTTCCGAGGGGCTGTGATCATGATGACTTTGTATGGCCGCCGGCTCTGGATCAACCGTATCGGCATCACCCTGTCCATGCTGGCGATGACCCTGGGGTTGGTCGCGTTGTTGTGGATTTTATGGACCCTGTTTTCCAAGGGCTTTGCTGCGCTGAGTTGGGATATCTTCACCCAGGACACGCCGGCACCGGGTACCGAAGGCGGCGGCTTGCGCAATGCCATCGTCGGCAGCGGCCTCATTCTGTTCTTTTCCATGCTGATTTCGACCCCAATCGGCATTCTGGCGGGCATCTATCTGGCCGAATATGGGCGCATTTCAAAATTCGCCATGTTCACCCGCTTCATGACCGACATCATGCTGTCGGCACCCTCCATCGTCATCGGCCTGTTCGTCTACGCCCTGTTTGTGGCAACGACCGGCGGATTCTCGGGCTGGGCCGGCTCGCTGGCGCTGGCACTGATTGCCATCCCGGTGGTGGTGCGCACCACCGAAAACATGCTGAAACTGGTGCCTTCCAGCCTGCGCGAGGCTGCGTTCGCGGTCGGTGCGCCGCGCTGGCAGGTGTCGCTCAAGGTCACGCTGCGCGCCGTCAAATCGGGCGTGGTCACTGGCGTATTGCTGGCGATGGCGCGTATCACCGGAGAGACCGCACCCTTGCTGTTCACCGCGTTGAACAATCAATTTTTCAGCACCAATATGGCGGAACCGATGGGTAACCTGCCGGTGGTGATTTTCCAGTTTGCGTTAAGCCCGTATGAAAACTGGGTCGATCTGGCCTGGGCCGGGGCGCTGCTGATTGCTTTCCTGGTGCTGGCCGTCAACATCGGCGTGCGCGTTATTTTCCGCAACAAAGACAAACGTTAATTTCTCCGGAGCTTTCCGATGCCCGACCAAGCTATGCCTACCGGCGAAAATGCTGCCTTGCAGATCCGTAATCTGGATTTTTTCTATGGCGACTTCAAAGGTCTCAGCAATGTCAATATGGATATTGCCCACAAGAAGGTGACCGCCTTCATCGGCCCGTCCGGTTGCGGTAAATCAACTTTGCTGCGTACCTTCAATCGCATGTACGACCTCTACCCAGGGCAACGCGCGGAAGGACAGATCCTGTTCCACGGCAAGAACCTGCTCGACAAAAAACAGGATGTCAACTTGGTGCGTGCAAAGATCGGCATGGTGTTCCAGAAGCCGACGCCGTTCCCGATGACGATCTATGAAAACATCGCTTTCGGTGCGCGCTTATATGATCGCATGTCGAAAAGTGAAATGGACGATCGTGTCGAGTGGGCGCTCAACAAGGCGGCGCTGTGGGGCGAGGTGAAGGACAAATTGCAGCAGAGCGGCCTGTCCCTCTCTGGCGGCCAGCAACAGCGTTTGTGCATTGCACGCGCAGTCGCGGTCAAACCCGATATCGTACTGCTCGACGAGCCGACTTCGGCGCTGGATCCCATCTCCACCGCCAAGATCGAGGAACTCATCAATGAGTTGAAAAGCGAATACACCATCGCCATCGTCACCCACAACATGCAGCAGGCCGCGCGGATTTCCGATTTCACGGCGTTCATGTACCTGGGCGAACTGATCGAGTTCAACGAAACCGGCACTATCTTCATGCGTCCCGGCAAGAAGCAGACCGAAGACTACATTACCGGCCGTTTCGGCTGATTCAATCACTCCATCCGACGCGCCTGGCGGTTGACCGTCAGGCGCGTTGCGCTTACCATCGCGCACTTTTGTTTGGCGGACTCCCGCAGTGGATAAGACTATGCGCAAGAAGCTTGTCGCCGGTAACTGGAAAATGCACGGCAGTCTGGCTGAGAACGCTGCGCTGTTGGCTGCGCTCAAACCCGCCCTGGCCGGAATCGAGGCTGCGGTGTGCGTGCCGTATCCCTATCTGGCGCAAGCGCAGGCCGCGCTTGCCGGATCGTCGATTGCCTGGGGCGCGCAAAACGTGTCCGAACAGGCTAAGGGCGCGTTCACCGGCGAGGTCTCGACGTCCATGCTGCTCGATTTCGGTTGCAAATACGTGATCGTCGGCCATTCCGAGCGGCGCAGCCTGTACGGCGAATCCGACGAACTGGTCGCCCGCAAGTACATGGCGGCCCAAGCTGCTGGCCTGACACCGATCCTGTGCGTGGGCGAACTGCTGGCCGAGCGCGAGTCGGGCGTGACCGAAGCCGTCGTCGCGCGCCAGCTCGATGCCGTGATCAACGCCGCCGGGGTGGCATCGCTGGCCAGGGCAGTGGTGGCTTACGAACCCGTGTGGGCAATCGGTACCGGCAAAACCGCGGCGCCCGAACAGGCTCAGGCGGTGCATGCCTTCATCCGCGGCAAGATTGCCGCCCTGGATTCGGGTGTGGCGGATCGGCTGGTCATCCAATACGGGGGTAGCGTAAAAGCCTCGAATGCGGCAGAATTAATGGTTCAGCCGGATATCGATGGTGGCCTGATCGGCGGGGCCTCTCTGGTTGCCGACGAGTTTGTGGCCATTTGCCGGGCAGCCGCCAAGTAAGAGTCAAAAATATGGAAACACTGGTTTGGATCGTACACATTGTCGTGGCTATCGCCGTGATCGCCTTGGTATTGCTGCAGCATGGCAAAGGTGCAGACATGGGCGCGGCATTCGGTAGCGGCTCCGCCGGCAGCCTGTTCGGCTCCAGCGGTTCGGCCAATTTTCTCAGCCGCAGTACCGGTATTCTGGCAACGGTGTTTTTTCTGACCAGCCTGGGGCTGGCTTATTTCGGATTGCAGCAGCACAAACCGACCAGCGTATTGGAACGTACGACGGTCCCTGTTCCGGCAACGCAGCCAGCGACTCCCGTGCCGGTTCCGGCCCAGGATGCTGGATCGAAAGCAGCTGACATCCCGCAGTAAACCTCAGCAGTAAACCATCGGGCGCAAGCCCATTGGCCGACGTGGTGGAATTGGTAGACACGCTATCTTGAGGGGGTAGTGACCTTGGTCGTGCGAGTTCGAGTCTCGCCGTCGGCACCATCAAATTTCCTGATTCGTTCATTAGTGAGCGCTATCAAATAAGCTTTTGATTTTTAAGATAAAAATACCAATTTTTCGGCTTGACAGTCGACACTCCGCGCTAATACACTCGGTTCATAATTACTCAACGCCTGACAAGGCGTAGTCGGAGGAACCCGGTGCTGGAGAATTACCTCCCCATTCTGTTGTTTATTCTGGTCGGGCTGGCCTTCGGCATCGGTCCCATCATCGCGGGTGGTCTGCTGGCGCCGCATCGCCCGGACAGCGAGAAGCTCTCTCCCTACGAATGCGGCTTCGAGGCGTTCGAAGATGCCCGCATGAAATTCGATGTGCGCTACTACCTGGTTGCCATTCTGTTCATCCTGTTCGATCTGGAAATCGCCTTTCTTTTTCCGTGGGCCATCGTGCTCGAGGAAATTGGTCTGGCCGGTTTTGTTGCCATGATGGTGTTTCTCGGCATCCTGGTGGTCGGCTTCATCTACGAGTGGATGAAAGGGGCTTTAGAGTGGGAGTAAGGCTTTTGAGTCGTAGGGTGAGGGGCTTCGCGCGTAGCGTGGGGATCGACCCGGCGAAAAGGCTTGCCCGCGACACGCAGGTGTTGAGTCTCGACGCGAAATATTCGGAGCGGGCTGAATGAGCATCGAAGGCGTCCTCGAACAGGGCTTTGTCACCACCAAGGCTGACCAGCTCATCAATTACATGCGCACTGGCTCGATGTGGCCGATGACCTTCGGTCTGGCGTGCTGCGCAGTGGAGATGATGCAGGCCGGCGCATCGCGTTATGACCTTGACCGTTTCGGCATTGTGTTTCGCCCCAGTCCTCGCCAGTCCGACGTGATGATCGTCGCCGGCACGCTGTGCAACAAAATGGCGCCTGCACTGCGCAAGGTATATGACCAGATGGCCGAGCCGCGCTGGGTGATTTCCATGGGATCGTGTGCCAATGGCGGCGGTTATTACCATTACTCGTACTCGGTGGTGCGTGGCTGCGATCGCATCGTGCCTGTCGACATTTACGTGCCTGGCTGCCCGCCCACGGCAGAAGCCCTGCTGTTTGGCATCATCCAGCTGCAGAACAAGATCAAGCGCACCAACACCATCGCCCGCTAACGACTGATGCCGCAGACTGTGGATGCCCTCTCTTTGTCTCTTGAAAATGTGCTCGGCGAGGCGCTGGTGCAGTCGTTTGTCCGTTTGGGTGAACTGACGCTGATCGTCAAGCCGCAGCATTTCGAAGCGGCGATGCGCACGCTGCGTGACCATCCCGATTCCCAATTCGAAGAACTGATCGATCTGTGTGGGATGGATTATTCGGATTACGGCGATGGCGCTTGGGAAGGCCAGCGCTTTGCCGTCGTGGTGCATCTGCTGTCGGTGTCACTGAATCAGCGTGTGCGGGTGCGTGTATTTTGCCCGGACGACGAGCTGCCGGTGGTGGCATCGATGGTCGATATCTGGCCGGCGGCCAACTGGTTCGAGCGCGAGGCCTTCGACTTGTACGGCATCGTGTTCGAGGGACATCCGGACTTACGCCGTATCCTCACCGACTACGGTTTCATTGGCCATCCGTTCCGCAAGGACTTCCCGCTGTCCGGCAACGTCGAGATGCGCTACGACCCGAGCCAGCAGCGCGTGATCTACCAACCGGTGTCGATTGAACCGCGCGAAGTGACGCCTCGCATCGTGCGCGACGAGAGTTACGGGAGGGACCGCTGATGGCTGAAATCCGGAACTACGCTGTTTTGATGCGTGTAATTTTGGGGATTTCGCATGGCTGAAATCCGCAATTACACGATGAACTTCGGCCCGCAGCATCCGGCCGCGCACGGCGTGCTGCGCCTGGTGCTGGAACTCGACGGCGAGGTGATCCAGCGCGCCGATCCGCACATCGGCCTGTTGCACCGCGCCACCGAGAAGCTGGCCGAGCACAAGACCTTCATTCAGTCGGTGCCCTACATGGACCGCCTCGATTACGTGTCGATGATGGTCAACGAACACGCCTATGTGATGGCGATCGAAAAGCTGCTTGGCATCGAGGTGCCCGAGCGTGCCCAGTACATCCGGGTGATGTTCGACGAAATCACCCGCGTGCTGAATCACCTGCTGTGGCTTGGAGCACACGCGCTCGACGTCGGTGCGATGACGGTGTTCCTCTATGCCTTCCGCGAGCGGGAAGACCTGATGGACTGCTACGAAGCCGTCTCGGGTGCGCGCCTGCACGCGGCCTACTATCGCCCCGGCGGCGTCTACCGCGACCTGCCGGACACGATGCCGAAGTATGCGGCGCAGCACACGCGCAACGCCGAAACGATGAAATCGATGAACGCCAACCGCCAAGGTTCGCTGCTCGACTTCATCGAGGATTTCACCCAGCGCTTCCCGACCTACGTCGACGAATACGAAACCCTGCTGACCGACAACCGCATCTGGAAGCAGCGCACCGTCGGCATCGGCGTCGTCTCGCCCGAGCGTGCGCTGGCGCTGGGCTTCACCGGGCCCATGCTGCGCGGTTCCGGCGTCGAGTGGGATCTGCGCAAGAAGCAGCCGTACGAAGTCTACGACCGCATGGATTTCGACATCCCGGTCGGCACCAACGGCGATTGCTATGACCGCTATCTGGTTCGTATCGAGGAGTTCCGTCAGTCCAACCGCATCATCAAACAGTGCGTGGATTGGCTGAGGAAAAACCCCGGCCCGGTCATCACCGACAACCACAAGGTGGCACCGCCCGACCGTCTGTCGATGAAGACCAACATGGAGGAGTTGATCCATCACTTCAAACTCTTCACCGAAGGGATGCACGTGCCGGAAGGCGAAGCTTACGCTGCGGTGGAACATCCGAAGGGCGAGTTCGGCATCTATCTGGTGTCGGACGGTGCCAACAAACCCTATCGGCTGAAAATCCGTGCGCCGGGCTATGCGCATCTGGCGGCGCTCGACGAGATGAGCCGCGGCCACATGATCGCCGATGTGGTCGCCATCATCGGCACGCAGGACATCGTTTTCGGGGAGATCGACCGCTGATGGCTATTCCTGAATTAACTGACAGCCAGCGGCTGAGTTCAGAATCCCTGGCGCTCATCGACATTGAAGTCGCCAAATATCCGGCCGACCAGAAACAGTCTGCCGTGATGGGCGCGCTGCGCATCGCGCAGATTGAGAAGGGCTGGCTGAAACCCGAACTGATCGAGTACGTCGCTGACTATCTCGAGATGCCAGCCATCGCCGCCTATGAGGTCGCAACCTTCTACAACATGTACGACACCCAGCCGGTGGGGCGTCACAAGATCACCTTGTGCACCAACCTGCCGTGCATGCTGATGGGCGCTGGCGAACTCGGCGAGCATCTGAAGCAAAAGCTCGGCGTCGATTTCGGCCAGACCACCGAGGACGGCCGCTACACGCTGAAGGAAGGCGAGTGCATGGGCGCCTGCGGCGATGCGCCGATGTGCCTGCACAACAACCACACCATGCATACGCACCTCACGCCCGAGCAGGTGGATGAGCTGCTGGACAAGCTGAAATGAGTTTGCTCAAGCCCACCGTCAAAGTCTGTTCCTGGACGCAGGAGCTAGCCGATCCGGCGTCGCTCGCGACCTACGTCGCCAACGGCGGCTATCAGGCGCTGCGCCGCATCCTCACCGAGAAGGTATCAGGCGACGACATCATCGCCGAGCTCAAGACCAGCGCGTTGCGTGGTCGCGGCGGCGCGGGTTTCCCCACCGGGCTCAAGTGGAGCTTCATGCCGCGCGCATTTCCGGGCGACAAATACATCGTCTGCAACAGCGACGAAGGCGAGCCGGGCACCTTCAAGGATCGCGACATCCTGCGCTACAACCCGCACCAGTTGATCGAAGGCATGGCGATTGCCGGCTACGTGCTGGGCGCGCGCGTGGGCTACAACTACATCCATGGCGAAATCTTCGATTGCTACCAGATTTTCGAGGCCGCCCTGAAAGGGGCGCGCGAAGCCGGCTATCTGGGCGACAATCTCTTCGGCACCGATTTCTGCTTCCAGCTTCATGCCCATCACGGCTACGGCGCCTACATCTGCGGCGAAGAAACTGCGCTGCTGGAATCGATCGAGGGCAAGAAGGGCCAGCCGCGCTTCAAGCCGCCGTTCCCGGCCAGCTTCGGCCTCTACGGCAAGCCGACCACGATCAACAACACGGAAACGCTGGCCTCGGTGCCGTGGATCATTCAGCACGGCGGCCAGGCCTTCCTCGAACTCGGCAAGCCCAACAACGGCGGCGCCAAGCTGTTTTCGGTGTCGGGCCATGTCAACAAGCCGGGCAACTACGAAGTGCGCCTGGGTACGCCGTTCTCCGAACTGCTGGAGATGGCAGGCGGGGTGCGCAGTGGGCATAAACTGAAGGCCGTCATTCCCGGCGGCTCCTCGGCGCCTGTGTTGCCGGCCGATATCATGATGGACTGCACCATGGATTTCGATTCCATTGCCAAGGCTGGCTCCATGCTGGGTTCCGGCGCGGTGATCGTGATGGACGAAACCGTGTGCATGGTGCGCGCGCTGGAACGGCTGTCCTATTTCTATTTCGAGGAGTCGTGCGGCCAGTGCACGCCGTGCCGCGAAGGCACCGGCTGGATGTATCGGGTGATCCACCGCATCGAGCATGGCCAGGGTCGTCCCGACGACCTGGAATTGCTCAACAGCGTGGCAAGCCGCATTGGCGGCCACACCATCTGCGCGCTGGGTGACGCGGCGGCGATGCCGGTGCAGAGTTTCCTCAAACATTTTGGCGATGAGTTCGCGTATCACGTCGAACACAAGCGGTGCATGGTGTAAGGATGGCGACGCTTAATATCGAAATCGACGGCAAGCCGCTTCAGGTCGAAAGCGGCGACACCATCATGGATGCGGCGAACCAGGCCGGCATCGCGATTCCGCATTTCTGTTACCACAAGAAACTCTCCATCGCCGCCAACTGCCGCATGTGCCTGGTGCAGGTCGAAAAGGCACCGAAGCCGCTGCCCGCGTGCGCCACGCCGGTGACCGACGGCATGAAGGTGTCAACGCGCTCGGAATACGCGATCAAGGCGCAGAAGAGCGTGATGGAGTTCCTGCTCATCAACCATCCGCTCGACAGTCCGATCTGCGACCAGGGCGGCGAATGCACCTTGCAGGATCTGGCGGTGGGCTACGGCGGTTCGTCGTCGCGCTATCAGGAAGTCAAACGTGTGGTGCGCGAGAAAAATCTCGGCCCGCTGATTGCGACCGACATGACGCGCTGCATCCATTGCAGCCGTTGCGTGCGCTTCGGCCAGGAAATCGCCGGCGTGATGGAGCTCGGCATGGCCGGGCGCGGCGAGCACACCGAAGTGATGCCGTTCCTGGAAAGCCAGGTGGCATCCGAACTCTCCGGCAACGTCATCGACCTGTGCCCGGTCGGCGCGCTGACCAGCAAGCCGTTCCGCTACAGCGCCCGCACCTGGGAGCTGTCGCGCCGCCTCTCGATCAGCCCGCATGACAGCCTGGGTTCCAACATCGAGGTCCAGGTCAAGGACAACAAGGTAATGCGCGTGCTGCCGCACGAGAACGAGGACGTCAACGAATGCTGGCTGTCCGATCGTGACCGTTTTTCCTACGAAGGCCTCAACACCGCCGAGCGGCTGACCCAGCCCATGGTCAAGCACAACGGCCAGTGGGTCGAGACCACTTGGCAGGCGGCGCTCGAATTCGTCGCGGACAAATTGAAGGCGATTCCCGCCGAGCAGATCGGCGCGCTGTCGACGCCGTATCGTCCGGCGGAAGAACTCTTCCTGCTGCAGAAACTGATGCGCGGCATGGGCAGCGGCAACGTCGACCATCGCCTGCGGCAGTCGGACTTTTCGCTCGATTCCAGGGCGCATGGCGGCTTCTGGCTGGGCATGCCGGTGACCTACATGTCGCGCCTCAACCGCATGCTGGTGGTGGGTTCGAACCTGCGCAAGGACCACCCGCTGATGGCGCACCGCATCCGCGAATCGGTGCGCTGGTACGGCCAGCTCAACCTGATCAACGCACATGAAGACGAGTTCCTCGGCAAGGTGCACGCCAAGCGCATCGTCGCGCCGTCGCAACTCGCCAACGCGCTGGCCGGTGTGTGCGTCGCGCTGGCCGAACTTCAGAACCAGCCGGTGCCCGCCATCG
>JBGSZD010000018.1:0-17928 GCA_041750575.1 Thiobacillus sp.
CGCACGCTGGCCGTGGTTGGTATGCTGGCCGACAAGGACGCGGCCGGCGTATTCGAGGATTTGCGGGATGTCGTCGATGCGTGGTGGACGTGCACCCCCGATTCGCCGCGCGCGCGGGACGCGGCCACACTGGCCGTTTTGTTGCGCACGCATCTCGGTGCGGTGCCGGTCAGCGTGCAGCCGGATGTGAACAGGGCGCTCGCGGAGGCACGAAGCGTGGCGCGCGAAGGTGATAGAATTCTCGCCTTCGGTTCGTTCTACACCGTTGCCGCCGTGCTCAACCATGCCGCCACCCAGCACTGAACAAGACCTCAAACGCCGCGCTCGGCGCCGCCTGATCGGCGCAGTCGCATTGACCCTGCTGGCAGTGATTGTGCTGCCGCTGTTGCTGGAGGACGAGCCGCCACCGGCAAGCTCGCTGGCCGTGCATATGGCGGCTGAACCGCAAGCGGCACCTGAACCGGCGCCCATTCAGACCGCCGAGTCCGATGCGGCGACCACACCGGCGGCGCCTGAACTTGCCCAAGTTGCTGAGCAGACCGAGCCGATCCCCATGCCCGAGCCTCAGCCCGAACTGGTCGAGCCCGAGCCGGTTAAACCGGAACCCGCTAAGCCGCAAGCCGTCAAGCCGACACCCAAGCCACAGCTATCCAAACCTGCTGCAAACGCGGCCAAGCCTGCCAAGCCCGCGGCGGCCAGCCATAGTTTCGTGGTGCAACTGGCGGCCCTGTCCGACGCGACCAAGGCGAGCGCGCTGAAAGCGCGCGCAGTCGAGGCCGGTTTGCCGGCCTACACCGATACGGTCGGGAAACTGACGCGTGTGCGCGTGGGTCCTTACCCATCGCGCGAGGCTGCCGTGGCGGCTGCGGTGAAACTGGCCGAAAGCGGCATGAGCGGCCAGATCGTCGCAAAATGACATTGCTCGACCTCATCGTGCTGCTTGTGCTGGTGCTGACCGTGGTGCGCGGTCTGATGCGCGGCATGATCGATACGCTGTTTTCGCTGGCGGCCTGGCTGTTGGCGTTTATGCTGGGCAAGTGGGGTGCGTTGATGGTGGCGCCGCTACTGCCGATCGGGGTGGAGAACCCGGGTATTCGCTATTTCGCCGGTTTCGCGGTGGTTTTTCTGGTGGTGCTGATCGGCGTGCTGTTGCTGGGGCATGCGCTGGCTTCGCTGGTCAAGGCAGTCGGATTGGGCGGAGCCGACAAGGTGCTGGGTGGGGTGCTGGGACTGGCCAAGGGCCTGGTGATTCTGATCGGATTTACGCTGGCGGCCGGGCTGACTTCGTTGCCGCGCACCGATTTCTGGAAGCAGGCGATGTTGTCGGGCAGCCTGCAGGCGATGGCGCAGCGCGCTCTGCCGCTGCTACCGGTCGACGTGGCGAAGTATGTTCGCTTTGAATAACTTTATGGATGGGTGCACAGCATGTGCGGGGTAATCGGAGTCGTTTCCAATTCGGCGGCCAACCAGCTTTTGTACGACGGGCTGATGGTATTGCAGCATCGCGGCCAGGACGCGGCCGGGATCGTGACGGCGGAAGAAAGCCGCTTTCACATGCACAAAGGGCAGGGCCTGGCGCGCGACGTGTTCCGTACCCGCGACATGCGCAACCTGCTGGGCGACATGGGCGTGGCGCATGTGCGCTATCCCACCGCAGGCAGCGCGTCGTCGTCGGCCGAATCGCAGCCGTTCTATGTGAACTCGCCGTACGGCATCGTGCTGGGGCATAACGGCAACCTCACCAATACCCACGAATTGAAGGAATCGCTGTTCCGCGCCGACCTGCGCCACGTCAACACCAACTCGGATTCCGAAGTGTTGCTGAATGTGCTGGCGCACGAGCTGCAGGTGCGTGCCGAGGGGCGTCAGCTCAGCCTTGACATGATCTTCGGCGCGGTCGCCGGCGTGCACGCGCGCTGCAAGGGCGCGTATGCCGTGGTGGCCTTCATTGCCGGTTACGGCCTGCTGGCCTTCCGCGATCCGCACGGCATCCGCCCGCTGGTACTCGGCGTCAACGAGCAGGCGACGCCACACGAGTACATCGTGGCGTCGGAAAGCGTGGCGATCGACACACTGGGTTTCCGCCTGCTACGCGACGTGGCGCCGGGTGAGGCTGTGTTCATCGACTACCAGCGTAAGCTGCACAGCCGTCATTGCAGCGACAAGGCCGTGCTCAATCCCTGCATCTTCGAATACGTGTACCTTGCGCGCCCCGACTCGGTGATGGACGGCGTCTCGGTCTACAGCACACGTCTCGCGATGGGCGTGTCGCTGGCCGAAAAAATCAAGCGCGAATACGCGCATCTGAAAATCGATGTGGTGATTCCGATTCCCGATACCAGCCGGCCTTCCGCGCTGCAACTGGCGAACCACCTTAACGTGCCGTATCGCGAAGGCTTCATCAAGAACCGCTACATCGGGCGCACCTTCATCATGCCGGGGCAGGCGCTGCGCAAGAAGTCGGTTCGTCAGAAGCTCAACGCCATCGCTGAGGAATTCAAGGGCCAGAATGTGCTGCTGGTCGACGACTCCATCGTGCGTGGCACCACCAGCCGCGAAATTGTACAGATGGCACGCGACGCCGGTGCTGCGAAGGTGTATTTCGCTTCGGCGTCGCCGCCGGTGCGTTTTTCCAACGTCTATGGCATCGACATGCCGACACGCAACGAACTAATCGCCAACGGTCGCAACGACGCGGAAATCGCACGCGAGATCGGCTGCGACGCGCTGATCTATCAGGACCTCGACGCCATGGTGGACGTGGTCAGATCCGGCAACCCGGCGATTCTAGACTTCGACACTTCGTGCTTCGATGGCCGCTACATCACCGGCGATATCACGCCGGAGTACCTGAATTACGTCGAGGCCGTGCGCAACGGCGAAACCCCACCGCCGTCGGCGCTGTCGACTCAGCAACTTGATCTCAACCTGGCGACCGGCAGCTGATCCCCATGGACAACGAATACGATATCGAAACCCTGGCCGTGCGTGCCGGCACGGTGCGCAGCCAGTTTGGCGAACATTCGGAGGCACTCTTCCTCACTTCCAGCTTCGTGTTCGGCAGCGCGGCGGAAGCCGCGGCGCGCTTCAAGGGCGAACAGCCTGGCCCGATCTACGCACGTTTCGCCAACCCCACCGTCAACATGATGGAAGCGCGGCTCGCCGCGCTCGAAGGCGCCGAGCGCTGCGTGGCCTTCTCATCCGGCATGGCGGCGATCCTAGCGACCGTGATAGGGCTGATGAAGGCGGGGGAACACGTCGTGGCGTCGCGCTCGATCTTCGGTTCGACGGTGCAGTTGTTCAGTAATATCCTCGGCCGTTTCGGTGTCGAGACGACCTATGTATCGCCGACCGATCCAGCGGAATGGCGCGCGGCGGTGAAACCGAACACGAAGTTGTTCTTCGTCGAATCGCCGTCCAACCCGCTCACCGAAGTGAGCGATATCCGTGCGCTCGCCGACATCGCGCACGGGGCTGGCGCGTGGCTCGCGGTCGACAACTGCTTCTGCTCGCCGGTGCTGCAAAAGCCGCTGGAATTCGGCGCCGACATCGTGATCCACTCCGCCACCAAGTATCTCGACGGGCAGGGCAGGGTGCTCGGCGGCGCGGTGCTGGGCAACAAGGATTTGATGGAGGGGGTTTTCACCTTTTTGCGTACTGCCGGTCCGACGCTGTCGGCGTTCAATGCCTGGGTGATTTTGAAAGGTATGGAGACACTTTCGCTGCGCATGGAGGCGCATTCGCGCGGCGCGCTGGCGCTGGCGCAATGGCTGGAAGCGCAGCCGCAGGTGTCGCGTGTGCTGTACCCCGGCCTACCGTCGCACCCGCAACATGAACTCGCGATGCGTCAGCAGAAAACCGGCGGCGGCATCGTCGCGTTCGAACTCAAGGGCGGGCAGCCCGCTGCGTGGAAGCTGATCGACGCGACGAAGCTGCTGTCGATCACCGCTAACCTGGGCGACACCAAGTCCACCATCACTCATCCTTCCACCACCACGCACAGCCGTATGACGGCGGAGCAACGCGCCGCGGCCGGCATCCACGACGGGCTGGTGCGCATCGCGGTCGGCCTGGAATCGCTGGCCGATATTCAGGCCGACCTGGCGCGCGGGTTGGCATGACGAAGCGCTGGCTGGCGCTGTGGCTGCTTGGCGCAAGCGCCGCGCAGGCAACCGATATGATCGCGCTTCGCTATGTTGATCAGGATGCGGGCGATCCGCCTTACCTGACGCGTATTCTCGTCACGCCGGATTTCATGCGCATGGACGGCGGCGAGGATGACGGCGATTTCGTCCTGCTGGACCGGCGCCAGCGCAAGGTCATCAACGTGATGCGCGACAGCAAACTGGCGATGGTGTTCACCCCGGGCACGCTGCCGCCGAAACCCGCCGACTGGAAAGCGCAATTGATTACCGGCAAGGCCGAGCGTGGTACACAGCGTTTCAGCCTGGTGGTGAAGGACGTGGTCTGCAGCCAAGGCATCGCCACCCGTCGTGCCGCGCCGGATGCAGCGCGCGCGCTGGCCGAACTCAAATCGATTCTGGCCGCCACGCAGTACCGTGTGTGGAAGGATTCGCCGCGTGACATGCAGCACGCGTGCGATCTGGCGAATCAGGTGTGGGAAACGGGCACGACCCTGAAGTTGGGCCTGCCGCTGGAGGAGCGCGAATTCACCGGACGGACGCGGCAATTCGAAAGCGAATCGAAGCAGCCCATGCAACTCGATCTGTTTCGAGTGCCCGATGGCATGGCGGCGATCGACGCGCCGTCATAGCGCTTCCACTTTGAGCGTGCAGCCGCTCGCGTCGCACGCCACATAGCCCCAGCGCGTATACCAGTCGGGTACCACCCAGCGCTCGCATGCATGGCCATCGACTGTGTGGATGTGTTGCGCAGGGCGATGCGTGTGGCCGTGGATCAGGCGGCCAACCTGTTGCTCGCGCATGACGCGTTCCACTGCTGCAGCATTCACATCCATGATCTCGGCGGGCTTGTTCGCCTTGGCCGCCTGGCTGCCCGCCCGCGCCTGGCGGGCGAGACGGTTGCGCAATGCAAAAGGCAGGCGCCGTAGCAGTGCCAGCGTCAACGGGTGCCGCACCCGGCTGCGAAAGCGCTGGTAGGCCGTGTCGTCGGTGCACAGGGTGTCGCCGTGCATCAATAACGTCGGTGTGCCATACAGATCGACGCGGGTAGGGTCGGTGAGCAGTGTCATGCCGGACAGCGCGGCGTAACGCTGGGCCAGCATGAAATCGCGGTTGCCGTGCATGAAATACACCGGCGTGCCGGCGTCGGCCAGCGATTTGAGCCGTTGCGCGGTGTCGTGCGCCACCTGCTCGTCGTGGTCGTCGCCAATCCAGGCTTCGAACAGGTCGCCCAGAATGTAGAGTGCGTCCGCGCCGGCGGCCTCTTCATCCAGCAAGCGAAAAAAACGCCCGGTGGCAGCCGGGCGTTCGTCAGTCAGGTGCAGGTCGGCGACAAAGAAGGTGCGGCTCGCGCCTGCGTTTGAGGCCAGGCTCACCGTCGCATTCAGGCGATTTCCGCCTTGGTGATCACCACGTCTTCGAGCGGCACGTCCTGGTGTCCGGCGCGGTTGCCGGTTTTCACCTTCTTGATCTTGTCGACCACGTCGGTACCTTCGACCACTTTGCCGAATACGGCGTAGCCATAGCCCTGCGGGGTGGGCGAAGTGAAATTGAGGAAGCTGTTGTTGGCGACGTTGATGAAGAACTGCGCGGTGGCGGAATTGGGGTTCGGCGTGCGCGCCATCGCGACGGTGTAGGTCTCGTTCTTCAGGCCGTTGGCGGCTTCGTTTTCAATCATCTCGCGGGTGGGCTTCTGCGTCATGCCGGGTTCGAAGCCGCCACCCTGAATCATGAAGCCGTCAATCACACGGTGGAAAATCGTGCCGTCGAAAAATCCGTCGCGCACGTATTGCAGGAAGTTTTCCACCGTTTTCGGCGCCTTCTCGGCGTCGAGTTCAAGAGTGAGAGTGCCGTGATTGGTATGCAGCTTGACCATGAGTTTCCTAAAGAGAGGTTTCGTGAATGATTTTCCAGCGACCGTTTTCGCGGCTCCAGAATTGGCGTTTGGCGGTGCGGTCGTTGAGATTGTTGCTCTGGTAATCCTGCACGAAACTGACCAGCGCGAAATCGGGACGCTCGGGATAGAGCATCAGGTTGACATGGCTGATCCCGATCTTGATCCAGGATTTGCCAGCGTTGACTTTTTGCTTGTTGACGCCAAACGCCTGCAAGTCCTGCGAGCCGCTGCGGAAGCGCGCACTGTAGTGATTGAGCAGTCGCGAGGTGTCGCGGCTTTCCCAGTCCTTCCGCCATTGGTCCATGGCGCTCGCCAGATCGTTGCGGCTGGCATCGAGCGCATCGTAGGCCACCCATTCGACCTGTTCGGCGATGACGACCGGTGTTTTGCCGGTCTGGATGTACTGGCCAAGTTGGGCGAGGTCGTCGTTGGCGAGCACCACGCAGCCTTCACTGGCGCGCGGAGCGCGACTGTAGGTATTGCTCGGGCTGCCGTGGATCCAGATGCCATGGCCGTTGCGGCCCTGGCGGACATCCCACTCGTTGGGATAGGACAGCGTGAAGGCGCCGCCGCCATAAAAATCGCCGAGTTCGCGCGACGGCTTGAAGCCCGAAATCGTGTAAATACCAACTGGGGTGCGGTTGTCGCCTTCTTTCTGTTTGCCAGCACCCGCCTTGCCGATGGTGACGTAGAAATCGGCGACGCGGACCGGGATGCCGGCGCGGTTCTGGTAGACATACAGGCGCGAGCGGCTGGCGTCGACCACCAGCGCGTGGCGATAGCTGTCATCCAGATTCAGCAGGTAGGCGGGCACCTTGTCGTTGGGCAGCGAATCGGTGAGGGCGCGCACGCGCTGGCGGGCTTCGTCACGTAGCGGTTCGAGATCGGCTCCGCGCCCGCCGACAGGATTGCCCAGCGTTTGCAGGGCATGGGCGCGCGCCAGCAGCAGATCGCCCTTGATCAGTTGCGCCAGACGGAAATTCGGGTGTTGCCGGGTCAACAGATCGACCGCGGTGAGCGCTTCCGGCATGCGGCTCTGCGAAATCGCCAGCAGGCTGTTAGCCAACTGGCGATCGGCGTCCAGCCCGGCAGCGTGAAGCGCCGGGGCAGCAAACAGAAGGGCAACGATGAAGCGCGTCATGCTTATTGGGAGGACTCGCCGACGATGCGCCATTGGCCATTTTTCTGGGCCAGTTTCAGCGTTTTGGTGACGGTGGACTTCAGGCGGTCGGAGCGGTAAGCCTGACGGAAGGTGGCGCTGGCAGTGTCGCTATCCTGTTCGATCTTCAGGTCGCTGATTTGCACATCGATCTGCTTGGGCGCGGTGATGCGGGCGCGGCGCTGGGCTTCCCAGTTGCCGCGCGTCATGCCGTCGGCGGCGAAATCGCTGGCATAGGCGGCGAGATAGCCGTCGACATCGCGCTTCGACCAGGCTTGCGCCCAATTGGCGATGACGGCTTCGATGTCGGCGGCGGGTTTGTCTGAGACGGCCGGCTTGGGTTCCGCAGGCTTGGCCGCAGCGGCGATTACCTTGGGCTCCGTCGGCTTGACAATGGGCTTGGTGGGCGCAACGGCAACAGTCGGCCGGGTTGCCACGGGTTTGCGCGGCGTGTTACCGCCCATCATGTCTTTGATCAATGCGAGCTTGGTCTGCGCAGTCGCATTCTTGCTGTCGAGTGCAAGCGCCTTGTCGTAGGCGATCGAAGCCATTTTTGCGTAGATGTCGCCAAGGTTTTCGTGCGCGGTGGCGTAGCTGGGATGGGTGCGGATCGCCATTTCCAGGGCGTTCTTGGCAGCGTCGTATTTGCTTTGCGAGGCGTAGAGCACAGCCAGATTGTTGTAGGGCTCCGGCAGTTCGGGGTAGTCCTCGGTCAGATCGGTGAACACGGCGATGGCATCGTTGGTCTTGCCTTGGTCGGCGAGGATCAGGCCTTTGAGGAAACGCGCCTGGGCATCCTTCGGGTTCTTGGCGAGATAACGGTTGGCGCGATCAAGCGCGCCCGCCAGATCGCCTTTGCGGAACTGCTGATTGATATCCTGGATGTCGTTGGCCAGAACAGGTGTACTGGTAATGATGGCGCAGACGGCCGCGGCGGCGAAGAAACGTGACAAAGCCATGTGATATGCTCGGATCATCTTAAGAAGCAGGCATTCTAACAATATCGACCCGGCTGAGACAGCCGTCATTTTGCTTGATTCCCCCAAGTTGCCATTCCGTTCGTAGCCTGCCCGACCCATGTTGCACATCACCAATACCCTCACTCGCACCAAAGAAGCATTCGTCCCGCTCACGCCCGGCCAGGTTCGCATGTATGTATGCGGTATGACGGTGTACGACCTGTGTCATCTGGGGCACGCTCGGGTGTTCGTGGTATTCGACATGGTGACGCGCTGGCTGCGTGCCAGCGGCTATCAGGTCGACTACGTTAGAAACATTACGGACATCGACGACAAAATCATTAAGCGTGCGCAGGAAAACGGTGAAACCCCGGCCGCGTTGACCGAACGCTTCATCGCCGCGATGCACGAGGACGAGCGCGCGCTCGGCGTCCTTCCGCCGGATCACGAGCCGCGCGCCACCGCGTATGTGGCGCAGATGCTGGCGCTGATCGGGCAATTGATCGACAACGGCCTGGCATACCCGGCGCCCAACGGCGATGTGTATTACAGCGTGCGGGCGTTCCCCGAATACGGCCGCCTGTCGGGCAAGAGTCTCGACGAGTTGCGTGCCGGAGAGCGTGTCGAGATCGACCTCAACAAGCGCGATCCGATGGATTTCGTGTTGTGGAAGGCTGCCAAACCGGGCGAACCCGCGTGGGCCTCGCCGTGGGGAGCGGGTCGCCCCGGCTGGCATATCGAGTGCTCGGCGATGAGCGCCGACCTCCTCGGCAAGCATTTCGACATCCATGGCGGCGGCCAGGATCTGCAGTTTCCGCATCACGAAAACGAAATCGCCCAGTCCGAGGGGGCACATGGTTGCACCTTTGTAAACTACTGGATGCATAACGGCTTTGTCCGGGTGGACAACGAAAAGATGTCCAAATCGCTGGGCAACTTCTTCACTATCCGCGAAGTGCTGGAAAAATACGATGCCGAAGTGGTGCGCTTTTTCATCCTGCGCGCGCATTACCGCAGCCCGCTGAATTATTCCGATGCGCACCTGGACGATGCCAAGGTCGCGTTATCCCGACTGTATACCGCATTGAAGAACGCGCCGCTGGTGGATGAGTCGCCTGACTGGAGTCAGCCTGCCGCGCAACGCTTCAAGGCGGCGATGGATGACGATTTCAATACGCCGGAGGCGTTGGCAGTCCTGTTCGACCTAACGAGCGAAGCCAACCGTGGCGACGAAGCTGCTGCGCTTAATTTGCGCGTGCTGGGCGGCGTGCTGGGGCTGCTGCAGCGGCAGGCGGACGATTTTTTAAAGGCGGGCGCGGCCAGCGGCGGCCTGACCGAGGCCGAAATCGAGGGCTTGATCGCGGCGCGACAGGCAGCCCGCAAGGCAAAGGACTTTGCCGAATCCGACCGCATCCGCGAGACCCTGACGACGGCCGGCATCGTGCTGGAAGACGGGGCAGGGGGTACGACCTGGCGCCGCGCCTGAAGACGGGGAACAAAAAAACGGGGACGGCCTAGCCGTCCCCGTTTTGCTTGTCGCGCCCGAATTACTTGGCGGGTGTGGGAGCAGCAGCAGCCGGAGCCGCGGCGGGGGCCATGTAGGCTGCCGGATTGAACATCTGCAGCAATACGTTCGGGTCGAACGGATTCACGTAGCCAGGTGCGCCGGCTACCGGTGCGGCAGCAGGAGCAGCACCGGGCTGGCCGTAAGGTGCCGTCATGCTCGCCCAGCTTGTGGGGTCGAAGAAGTTGAACGTGCCCGGAGCGCCGGTCATGCCGCCCGATACCGGAGCGACATAGGTGGCCGGGTTCAACCAGGTGCCCCAGGAGCCATAGGTGGCGGGGTTCATCGAGGCGCCCATCCAGCCGGTGTACATGGCGGGATTCATCGGCTGCATCGCCAGCTGCATGGCGCGGGGATCCAGCGGCGCCATCATCCACTTCATGTACATGGCGGGATTCAGAGTCTGCATGCCCATGTTGATGGTTTGCGGATCCAGAGGCGACATCATCCAGCGCATGTATTTGCCCGGATCAAGCATCGGGGCCATCATCGCAGTGTAGAAGTTGGGGTCCATGGAGGCGGCCATCCACTTCATGTACATGTTGGGATCGGCGAACTGCATGTAGTTGGCCAGCGAACGCGGATCCATCATCGAACCCATCATTTTGTACCAGTTACCCGGATCCATCATGTTGATGCCCATCTGCGAGTAGAAGCTGGGTTCGGTCACTGCATTGAACCAGGGCACGAACATTTTGGGATCGCGGTAGGCGGACGCGTTGCGGGTGAAGTCGGTCATGCGTTCCAGCCACTGCGCACTGGTTTGCGGGACGGCCGCTGGCGCAGGTGAGGTGGCGGGGGCGCTGCCGTTGGCAAAGGCGGAGGAAGCGGCGACAAGACCGAGGGCGAGAACGAGGGATTTAACTTTCATGTACGGCTCCTTTGTGTTGAGGGGGAGAAAGATAAACAACAAACAAACAAGATATGCATGTCTAATTATTCTACTTATATCAGTATATTGTCAATGCCTGATATGCCTATTTCAAGGTCGGAACGGGATGATCATTCGATGAAATTCAGCACACTTATTTACATTGGCGCCGTCAATTGGGGGCCTCCCGCCTGGCGGCACATGTTTTATCCGGACGATTTGCCTGAGGACTGGTTGTTGTCGTATTACAACACTCAATTCCAGGCGGTTTATCTACCGGCATCCGTCTGGCAGAGCGCATCGGCAACAACCTGGGCGCAATGGTTGAGCGATACCCAGGACGGTTTTTATTTCGTGCTGGAATCAGCCGGGCCGGCCGCCGTCCTGCCCGCTTCTGAGCGGGTATTGCTGGCAACGCCTGACTGGGAGGCGAGCCATGTCTGGTGGCTGGATGAGATGCCCGATGTGCGTGCGCTGGCTCAGCGCATCACGCGCCAGGCGGAAACGGGCGACCCGCTGTTCGTGTTCAGCCGAAGCGGCGATATCAATTTGATGCAGCAGGTCAGCACGTTGAGACAGGTGATGGGGTACTGAATCCCGGCCAAAACAGTACTTTTGTCACGGCACGGACTCATGCTTCGGTAAAATGGCACCCGTATATAAAAAACACAGGCTCGATTTTTGCAAAACGACAATCTGGTCGAAATCGAAGATGTCGCATTTGGCTATGGTGCCCGGCCGGTTTTGAAGGGTATCAACCTGACCGCCAGGCGAGGGCAGGTCGTGGCCATCATGGGCAGCAGCGGTTGCGGCAAAACCACACTCTTGCGTCTGATTGGCGGGCAGATCAAGCCCGGCCAGGGGACAGTGCGCGTCGCCGGCGAATCGGTGGGCGAGCTCGACCAGGCCAGCCTGTACCGCCTGCGTCGCAAGATGGGCATGCTGTTCCAGTTCGGCGCGCTGTTCACCGACATGTCGGTGTTCGACAACGTGGCGTTCCAGCTACGCGAGCATACCGATCTGCCGGAAGATGCCATTCGCGACCTGGTGCTGATGAAACTCAACGCGGTTGGGCTGCGCGGCGCCGCGCAGTTGATGCCGTCCGAGTTGTCCGGCGGCATGGCGCGACGGGTGGCGCTGGCGCGCGCCATCGCGCTGGATCCCGCTTTGGTGATGTACGACGAGCCGTTTGCCGGACTTGATCCTATTTCGCTGGGCGTGACCGGCAACCTGATCCGCCGCCTGACCGATACGCTGGGACTGACCTCGCTGGTCGTCACCCACGACGTGCAGGAGTCGCTGAAAATCGTCGATTACGTGTACTTCGTCTCGGAAGGCGTCATCGTCGCCGAGGGTACGGCAGAAGAGATTCGCGCCTCTGATTTGCCCTACGTACACCAGTTCGTGCACGGTGAGGCTGACGGGCCGGTGCCGTTCCATTATCCGGCGCCGGCCTATGCCGACGACCTGGGGCTGAGAGCGCGGCGTGCTTAAGCAGATGATCGAGAATCTGGGCAATCGCACTATCCAGGGCGTCTGGCGCATGGGTTTTGCCGCGCGCTTCTTCCTGGCGGTGCTGATGCATTCGGGCACCGCGTTTCGCCGCTTCGGGCTCACCATCCGTGAAATGTATTTCACCGGCGTGCTTTCGCTCATCATCATTCTGGTGTCGGGCCTCTTCGTCGGCATGGTGCTCGGCCTGCAGGGCTACGAAACGCTGCAAACCTACGGTTCGGAAGAAGCGCTGGGTATTCTGGTCGCACTGTCGCTTGTAAGGGAGCTGGGACCGGTGGTCGCGGCGCTGTTGTTCGCCAGCCGCGCCGGCAGCGCAATCACCGCAGAAATCGGCCTGATGAAGGCGACCGAGCAATTGTCGGCGATGGAAATGATGGCGGTGGACCCGATTGCCCGTGTGGTGGCACCGCGTTTCTGGGCGGGCGTGATTTCCATGCCTTTGCTGGCGGCGCTGTTTTCAGGGATGGGAATTTTCGGCGGCTATCTGGTCGGCGTGCAACTGATTGGGGTCGACGAAGGTTTGTTCTGGTCGCAGATGCAAGGCGCGGTCGATTTCGAGCAGGATATTCTGAACGGCGTGATCAAGAGCGTGGTGTTCGGCATTGCCATCACCGCCATTGCGTTGTTTGAAGGCTACGATGCGCCGCCCACTGCCGAGGGCGTTTCGGGCGCCACCACGCGTACCGTGGTGACATCCAGCCTGGCCGTGCTGGCGCTGGATTTTGTATTGACTGCATTCATGTTCCGGGGACTTAGCTGAATGAACAAGACCGTACTCGATCTCTGGGTGGGATTATTCGTCATCGCGGGCATTGCCGCGTTGTTGTTTCTGGCACTTAAGGTCGGCAGCATGAGCGCCGTAAACACGTCGGATAGTTATGTGGTCGTTGCTCGTTTCGAGAATATCGGCGGCCTCAAGCCGCGCGCGCCGGTTAAAAGCGCCGGCGTGGTGGTCGGCAGGGTGGCGGACGTCCGTTTCGATAACGAAGCTTATGAAGCCGCCGTTACACTTCGTCTGGACAAACGCTATGCTTTTCCCAAGGACACCTCCGCGGCCATCATGACGTCGGGCCTGCTGGGCGAGCAATACATCGGTCTCGAGGCCGGCGGCGACAGCGTGAAGCTGAAAGACAAGGATCGGATCCTCATCACGCAATCCGCTGTGGTGCTGGAAAATCTGATCGGCCAATTTTTATACGGTAAGGCTCAAGAAGGGGCACCCCAATGAAATTCAATCCACTGACCCTCACACTCCTGGCAAGCGGCCTGCTGCTTATTGCCCAGCCTGGGCAGGCAGAGACTGTCAATTTGCGGCAAGCCGTGGAGATGAGCCTGGCAGCCGATCCGCGCATCAAGGAACGCGAACAGGTGGTCGAAGCCGCGCGTGGCCTGTTGCAGGAGGTGAAGGGCAACGCAGGCTGGCGGGCCAGCGCTAACGCATACTTGGGCCTGGCGCCTGGTGTCGATGGTGGCTTTTATCAGGGCGGCGCTTTCTCGGGCACGACGCCGCGCACCGATGGCGACAACTTGGACCGTATTTCAGACTGGACGCACCTCGATTTCGCATTGATCAAGCCGCTCTACACTTTCGGCAAGGTCGAGCGCTACGGCGAAGCGGCGCAAGGCAACGTCGACCTCAAGCTCGGCGAGCTCAGGCAGTCGCGTACCGATACGGTGTATGACACTAAGCGTGCTTATTTCGGTTACCTGACCGCACGCGATACCCGGGTGTTTCTGGAAGACATGCAGGGACGGCTGAACCAGTCCATCACTTCAGTCGAACGCGGCCTCAAGGAAGAAACAGGCGAATCCAAACAGTCGGATTTGTACGCGCTGCAAACTGCCAAAGGGCTGATTGCCAAATATGTGTATCAGGCTCGCGCGGTAGAAAAAATCAGCCTGGATGGGCTGAAAGTACTGACGGGTGCTGGCTTGAAGGCGGATCTGACGGTGGCCGATGATCGTATCGAACCCGTGGCGTTCCCGCAGATCGATCTATCCGAGTTTCAGGCCCGCGCCTTGCAGGATCGTCCCGAAATGCAGCAACTCGAAGCCGGGCTGCGCGCCCGCCGTGCCCTGGTTTCCGCCAAGAAGGCGGATCGCATGCCGGACGTGTACGCGGGGGTGATCGGACAATTCAACTACGCCTCGCAACGCGAACGGCTGGACAATCCTTACCTCAACGATCCTTTCAATGGCGGTGGGCTGACGCCTGTGGTTGGGGTGAAATGGGATACGGTCTTCGGCGTGGCGAGTGCCCGCGTCAACCAGGCTCAAGCCGATCTCGATGCACTCAATCACAAAAAGGCGTTCGCGCTGGCCGGTATCCCCTACGAAGTGAGCGAGGCGTATGCCAACGCGCAGGCCAATTTCGATTCGCAGCGTGATCTGGCCGAAGGCGCGGCGGCGGCGCGGCGCTGGATGGTGGCCTCGCTGGCCGATTTCTCGGCAGGCATCGAAAGCGCCGACAAGGTGGCCGATGCAATCAAGAGCTATGTCCTGACGCAGACCGAATACTTGCGCACCATCAACGACTACAACATGAACGTGGCACAACTTGCGCGCCTGACGGGTGAACTCAAGTAAGCGGCGGACGTCTACCCCTTACACAATGGATTTCCCCCTATTTTTCTAACAGGATGATTTGACTATGTTGCGTGCTTTTTTACCGATGCTGGCATTTGTGCTTGGATTCAACGCGGGTGCGGCTGTGGCGGCCGATACCTCGCCTGACGTGCTCGCACGCACCACCACGCAGGAAGTCCTGGCCCTGCTGAAACAGGACAAGGAGATTCAAAACGGCAACCAGGCCAAGGTGTATCAACTGGTCGAAGCCAAAATCCTGCCGAATTTCGACTTCAATCGCATGACCCAGTTGGCCGTCGGCAAGCACTGGCCGCGCGCCACCGCCAAGCAAAAGCAATCGCTGGTGACCGAGTTCCGCAACCTGCTGGTACGCACCTATTCGACCTCGCTAACCGCGTTTTCCAACCAGACGGTCGAATTCAAGCCACTGGCGCTGAAACCCGACGACGATGACGTGACCGTTCGCAGCGAAATTCGCCAGCCAGGCGGGCAACCGATCCCCATCGACTACAGCATGTATAAAACCGCGTTCGGCTGGAAGGTGTACGACGTGTCGATCGACGGCGTCAGCCTGGTAACCAATTACCGCGCATCTTTTTCCAGCACCATTCGCCAGAACGGGATCGACGGGCTGATCAAGACGCTTGCCGCCCAATCCGCACGTGGCGCGGACAAACCGGCGCCGCGCTCCGGCTCGTGATCGTCTGTGAAGGCGGCGGCTGCCGCATCGCGGGTACGGTGACGGTGGACAGCGTCGGCGGTTTGCTGCGCGAATTGCAACCGCAGTTGACGCAAGGGCTGAGCACCCTGGATTTCAGCGGAGTCGATGCTGTCGATTCATCGGCGCTTGCCTTGATTTTCAGCGCCATGCGCCAGGCCCGACAAGGTGGACATTCGCTGACGTGTACCGGTCTGCCCGCCAGTTTCACCACCCTCGCCGAACTGTACGGGGTATCCGATCTACTGCCGGCATGAGCTTCGCGATCCGCGTTAGCGACCTGCGCAAGCGCTTTCGCACTACCCAGGCGCTCGACGGCGTCTCGCTCGACATTCAGCCGGGTGAGTTTTTCGGCCTGCTGGGACCCAACGGCGCGGGCAAGACCACCCTCATTTCCATCCTGGCCGGGCTCACCCGGGCCGATTCCGGTCATGCAGCGGTCATGGGCCACGATGTGGTGCGCGATTACCGCCAGGCACGCCGTGCGCTCGGCGTGGTCCCGCAAGAACTGGTCTACGATCCTTTCTTCAATGTGCGCGAAACTCTGCGCATCCAGTCCGGCTACTTTGGACTGAAGCATAACGATGGCTGGATCGACGAGATCATGCATCACCTCGATCTCACCCAACACGCCGACAAGAACACACAAAGTCTGTCGGGCGGCATGAAGCGCCGCTTGCTGGTGGCGCAGGCGCTGGTGCACAAACCGCCCGTCATCGTGCTCGACGAGCCGACCGCCGGCGTCGACGTCGACCTGCGCCGCTCGCTGTGGGCATTCATCAGCCGCCTGAACCGGGAAGGCCACACCATCCTCCTGACCACGCATTACCTGGAAGAGGCCGAGGCACTGTGCGGCCGCATCGCCATGCTGAAAAGTGGCCGTGTTGTCGCTTGCGATACCACACGCAACCTGCTGCAACTCACCAACGAGCATTGCGCGCAGCTGAGGCTGGATGCGGAAGCCGTGCCGGCCGACTGGAAAGCCCGCCTGCAGCGTGACACGGACGGCAGTTGGCGGATCAATTTCAGCGAGTACGCCGAACTGGAAAGCCTGCTGGCCGACCTGCGCGGCGGCGGCATCCGCGTGCTCGAAATGCACTTGCAGGAACCCGATCTGGAGGATGTCTTCACCGACATCATGAAACGGTCATGAGCGGATTCCCGGCGCTGTTTTACAAGGAAATGCTGCGCTTCTGGAAGGTGGTGGTGCAGACCGTCGTCGCGCCGGTGGTGACGGCGTTGCTCTATCTGCTGATTTTCTCGCACGTGCTGGAGGACCACGTTCAGGTCTATCCCGGCGTCTCGTACACCAGCTTCCTGGTGCCGGGGCTGGTGATGATGAGCATGTTGCAGAACGCGTTTTCCAACAGCTCATCCAGCCTTATCCAGTCGAAGATGCAGGGCAACATCGTGTTCGTGCTGCTGCCGCCGCTGTCCTATCTGGAGTTCTTCCTGGCCTATCTGGGCGCGGCAATCCTGCGCGGGCTGATCGTCGGACTCGGCGTGTGGGCGGTGACCCTGTGGTATGCCCCGTTCCATGTGGCGCATCCGGTCTGGCTGCTGGCGTATGCATTGCTGGCCTGCGCCATCATGGGCGCGGTCGGCATCGTGGCAGGCATCTGGGCCGAAAAATACGACCAGCTGGCGGCGTTCCAGAATTTCCTCATCCTGCCGCTGACCTTCCTGTCAGGCGTCTTCTACTCGATTCATTCGCTGTCGCCGTTCTGGCAGGCCGTGTCGCGCGGCAACCCGGTGTTCTACCTGATCGACGGTTTCCGCTATGCGTTTGTCGGCCAGTCCGACACCGATCCCGGGCTCGGCCTGCTGGTCGCCAGTGCCTGCTTTGTGGCAATATCCGCGCTCACCCTGGTGTTGCTGCGTAGCGGCTACAAACTCAGACACTAGATAGCGCAAGACGAACGAGGCAAGAGAAGCATGGTTACTCCCGACGACATCAAAGGCTGGATCACCGAGAAGCTGCCGTGCGACCACATCGAACTCGATGGCGACGGTCAGCATTTCCAGGCGGTGATCGTCAGCCCGGCCTTCACCGGCAAGAACATGATCCAGCAACACCGGCTGGTCTATGACGCGCTCGGTACGCGCATGCATGCGCAGATCCACGCGTTGTCGATGAAAACCTACACCCCCGAAGACTGGGCCGCGCGCTGAATGGATGCACTGCTGATCCATGGCGGCAATCCGCTTGCCGGTGAGGTGCGCATTTCCGGCGCCAAGAATGCCGCGCTGCCGATCCTGACCGCCAGCCTGCTGACTACCGACTCGCTGACGCTCGGCAATGTGCCGCATCTCAAGGACATCAGCACCATGCTGGCCCTGCTGGGGCACATGGGCGTGCGCGTCACGCTGGACGACAAGAATCACGTCACCCTGTGCGGCGAGTCGATCCCGCACAAGGAAGCGCCCTACGAAATGGTGAAGACCATGCGTGCCGCGATCCTGGTGCTGGGGCCGACGCTGGCGCGCTTCGGCGAGGCGCGCGTCTCCCTGCCCGGC
>JBGSZD010000019.1:0-3202 GCA_041750575.1 Thiobacillus sp.
CGGACAGCACGTCGTCGTGCCGGTCGCCAATCCGGCCGCGGCGAGCGGCGAACTCTTCCATGCCTGCCTGGAACGCCACGCGCCGCCCGGTAATCCGCGCGATCTGTCGACGCTGGCGGCTCGTTTGGGACTTGAAACCGAACTCGAAGCCCTTGAGGCCGCCGCCCGCAGATTGCTTGCACAACCGCACCTGACGCGTTTCTTCGACCCTGGGCAATATCGCCGCGCCTACAACGAACTCGCGCTGATCGATGGCAGCGGACGCCTGCAACGGCTTGACCGCGTGGTGGAATGCGACGACGGCGTGTGGCTGTTCGACTATAAAACCGGCGACGACAGCCGCCAGCTGTCCGACGCCGAGCTGGCCGAGCGCCACCGCCCCCAGTTGACGGGGTACCAGACGCTGCTCGCCGCGTTGTATCCCGACCGGCCCATCCATACCGCCCTGCTGCTGGCGGATGGACGGCTGATCAAAGTTACGACACTGTAAAAAATTGGCGGGCCGCTGCCACCCCGCGCTGAAAAAAGCCACACTTCAGGTCAATAAGGATTCAACGGAGAACGCCATGTTCCGCCTCTTTTACCTGTTGGCCACGCCTGCCCTGCTCGCCGGCTGCATTTCCTTCAATTCCAGCGAATCGCCTGCCGCGCCCGACTACGCCACGTTTTGCCAGGACAAGGAAGCGCAGTGCAGGGAAATCTGCGGCGACGTTGGCGTGCAGACGTTTTCCTGCAAGGCCGCGCCGCGCGAAGGCCTGGACTATCAATGTCAGTGCAAGAAGCCAGGACAGCGGCTTTAACCTAGAAACCGCAGCTGACCGCTGGCCACCCCAGGAACGCCGCATGAATACTGCGTTTTTTACCTTCGATTGGGTTCAACTGTCGGGTTACCCCGCTACGCGCCCGCTGGCGCGTCCAACTGCGGTTTCTAAGTTAAATGGATAAACCCTATTCCGAATCCTGCGAGCAGAACCGCGAGCCGATCCTTGCCGTGCTGCGCGAAGCATTCACCGACCGCGCCTATATTCTGGAAATCGGCAGCGGCACCGGTCAGCACGCAGTGTATTTCGGCGCCGAGCTGCCGCATCTGCGCTGGCAGACCGGTGATATGGTCCTGTACCACCCCGGTATTCGCCTGTGGCTCGACGAGGCCGCGCTGCCCAACGTACTGCCGCCGATCGCGCTCGACGTCAATCAGACCGGCTGGCGCAATGGTCGCTACGACGCGGTCTTTTCCGCCAATACCCTGCACATCATGAGCTGGCCCGAGGTGGAGAAATGCTTCGATGGCATTGCCGACGTGCTGGAGCCGGAAGGCCTGCTGGCGATTTACGGCCCGTTCAACTACAACGGCACGTTCACTTCGGACAGCAACGCGCGCTTCGACGCCTGGCTGAAAGCGCGCGACCCCGCTTCCGGCGTGCGCGACTTCGAGGCGGTGGACGCGCTGGCACGCGCCCGCGGCTTGGCCCTGCAACAGGATGTCGCCATGCCGGCGAACAACCGCACGCTGGTGTGGCGTCGCACGGGCTGAGCCGACTTTATCGACGGGCCGCTTTGCCTTGCGGGTGGCTTTGCTATAACAAAACCATCGTCGTGCAGGGGAAGGCTCATGCGTATCGCCGAATTGATCCAACGCTGGAGCAAGGAAGGGCATGACCGCACTTCCGTGCGCGCCTACACCGTCCATCTGTCGCTGCGTGACGCCGCGCGCATCGAAGCCCTGCACGTGATGTACCCCGGCCGCAGCGACTCCCAGCTGATGGCCGATCTGATCCGCGCCGCGCTCGACGAACTGGAAGTCGCCATGCCGTATATCCCGGGCAACCGCATCATCGCCGAAGACGACTACGGCGACCCGATCTACGAAGACCTCGGTCCTACGCCCCAGTTTTACTCGCTGTCGCACGAAATCCTGCGCAAGCTGGCAGCCACGCCGCTGGGTAAATAGCTGTCGGCTTAATTTACATCCCACCGCCGGGTGCTTCGCAGCAGAGCCACACCTCGTTGTTTTTTCAGCGTTAAATCGCCTTGGCACAACGATTGCTGCTCCCTTGGCACAACGACTCCAAAGCGGAAACAATCATGTACCTTGGCCCGGCCTTTCTCTTCGCGGCGTTTGCCAGTTTGTTTTATGTCCCCAGCTTTCTGGACATCCCGTTCGGCCTGCTCACGCCGCGCCAACTGGTTTCGCAGCTGCTGTTTTCCGTGTTCGCTCTGATTTCGCTGGCCGCGCTGGCCCGCTCGATCGAGTTCGACCCGGTGTGGCCGTGGCGACCCGAATTTCGCCGTGTGATGAACTGGTTGATGGGACGAACGCAGTAAGTCGCAGCGCCCGGCATAAAATAGCGGCTTTCCGTTTCGCGAAGCCGCCATGCCAGTCAACCTCGTCGCCCCCGATCCCGCCTCCCTGTTGCCGGTTGCCGGCGTCCGCCTCGGCATCGCCTCCGCCGGCATCAAGAAACCCGGCCGCCGCGACATCACGCTGATCGAACTCGCGCCAGGCTCGCAGGTAGCCGGCGTGTTCACGCAAAACCGCTTTTGCGCCGCGCCTGTCACGGTATGCAGGCAACACCTGCTGGACGGCGCCATCCGCGCATTGGTCATCAACACTGGCAACGCCAACGCCGGTACCGGCGAAGAGGGCCTCAAGCACGCGCGCCAGACCTGCGAAGCCGTCGCGGGCCTGTTCGGCTGCAAGGCCGAAAACGTGCTGCCGTTTTCCACCGGCGTGATCCTGGAGCCGCTACCTGTCGACAAGATCCGGCCCGCGCTGCCTGCCGCGCAGGCCGATCTCGCGTCAGACCACTGGAGCGAGGCCGCGCACGCCATCATGACCACCGATATCGTCGCCAAGGGCGCCTCGCGCCAGACACAAATCGACGGCAAGACAGTGACCGTCACGGGCATCGCCAAAGGCTCCGGCATGATCCACCCCAACATGGCGACCATGCTGGGTTATGTCGCGACCGACGCGGCGATTGCGCCGGCGCTGATGCAACAACTGGTGAAGGATGTCGCCGACGTCTCGTTCAACTGCGTGACGGTCGACGGCGACACCTCCACCAACGACAGTTTCATTCTCATTGCCACCGGCCAGGCCGGCAACAGCGCCATCGCCGACGCCGCCAGCGCCGACTATGCTGCGCTGAAAGCGGCGCTCGCCGACGTCGCCATCGAACTCGCTCAGGCCATGGCGCGC
>JBGSZD010000020.1:0-1819 GCA_041750575.1 Thiobacillus sp.
ACTCAAGGCAGCTCCTGGCGAAAGCGACGAGCCTGACGCCGCACGCTACTCCGAACGCAAGCGGGAAATGGCACGGCGCCTGGTGTGGCTGATGCTGAGCGCGCGTTGATCGCTTCACAGTTTCAGCGCGCCCGCGTACGCCACCGCCGCCGGGTCGTCGCGCCACACAGCGCCGGATCGGCATCGACATACAGTTCGATCAGGATACCGTCGGGGTCATGACAATACAGCGCCTGACTGACGCGATGATCGGCCTGGCCGACGATTGCCACGCCGTGTGCCGCGAGGTGATCGCGAAAGGCGCGCAGCTCGTCGAGCGAATCGCCGATCTTGAACGCCAGATGGTAAAGACCCACCTGCCGGTCGTCGGGCGGCGCTGCACCCGCGCCGATCTCGAGCAGCGCGAGATCGTGATGATTGTCGCCGCACGAAAAGAACGCCATGTTGGCGCCATACCGCGCCACTTCGTTCAGCCCGAGCACGTCACGATAAAACGGCACCGACGCGTCAAGGCTGCGGATTTTTAAAACGGCATGACCGAGTTTCCGTGCGTGCAAGCGGGCTGCCTTCATTCGCGCACCTCGCCGTCGACATACAGCCAGCGCCCGTCCACCTGTTCGAAGTGGCTCACTTCGTGCAGCTTGAACGCGCGGCCATTGAGCTTGTAGCGCGCGACGAATTCCACCGTCGCGTGATGCTCGTCCAGCGGCACATGCGATTTGACCGCGAGCCCCAGCCATTGCGGACGCGGCGTGGCATCGAGGCCCAGCGTCGCGGGACGGGTAGCGGGATGCCAAGTGTCATTCAGGTAGATTTCCAGCCCACGCACATACGCGCTGTAGCGCGAGCGCATCAGGCTTTCCGCATCCGGTACCGCTTCGCCGGCATGGAAGCGTTCGCAGCAGGCGGCGTACATCCGTCCTGATCCGCAGGGACAATTCTCGTCTCGAGTCTTCATTTCGCCTTGCAACGCAGTTTCGGTTGGATGTGCGGCCACACCGCGTCGAGCAGCGCGGACTGGGCCTGCTCGTTGGGGTGGATGCCGTCGGCCTGCATCAGGGCGGACTTCACCCCCACCGTGCAGATAAAGCACGGCACGCGAACGATCTTTTCCTCGCGCGCGACCTCCACGTACAGCTTCGCCACCGCGTCGGCGTAGGCTTTGCCGTAATTCGGCAACACCGGCGCCTCCAGCAGCACGACCCAGGCGCCCGCCGCCTTGGCCTGGCGAATCATGGCAATCAGATTCTGCCGGATCACCTTGGGGGGCGTGCCGCGCAAGGCATCGTTGCCGCCGAGTTCGATCAGCACGCCCTGCGGGTGCTGCCGGTCGAGCGCGGGTTTCAGGCGCTGCAAGCCGTTCTGCGTGGTGTCGCCGCTCACGCTGGCATTCACCACGCGCCAGTCCGGCGCGGTTTTCTTCAGGCGTTCGCCCAGCTTGTCCACCCAACCCGTGCCCGTTGCCAGGCCATAGCCGGAACTCAAGCTATCGCCGACAATCAACAGGGAACACGAAGCGGCGGCCGCCCACCCGGGCAGCATCAGCAACAACAACATCCACACGCGATAATTCATCACTCACCTTGAATCCGAGCCCAACCCAATGACGCCTCCCGATAGCGCGCAGTTCCCCATCGAACCAACCCGCCTCGTGCAAACGAACGGTGTCGTCGTGGCGCGCGCCCTGTCTCAGCGCGTGCCCACGGCCGACGGCCTGCTCGCCATCCTCAGCGAAGTCGAGCTTGCCGTCAAAGCCGGCGAAACGCTGGCCATCACCGGCGCTTCCGGTTCCGGCAAGTCCACCCTGCTCGGCCTGCTC
>JBGSZD010000021.1:0-8136 GCA_041750575.1 Thiobacillus sp.
CCTGCTGACCCGCCTGGCGCCGGGGCGGGCGTACACGCTGAGTGCCGACGCGCGGGCGCGGCTACAGTCGTACGACTTCCCCGGCAATATTCGCGAGCTGCGCAACATCATCGAGCGCGCGATCCTGATGGCCGACGGCGATACGCTGCTGGCCGAGCATCTGCCGCCTGAACTGGCCGGTGAAACCGTGGCGAACATGCCGGACATGGATACCATCGTGCCGCTGGAAACCGCCGAACTGCGTTATCTGCAATGGGCGCTGGCGCACCACGGCGGCGACCGCAAATCGCTGGCCGATCAACTGGGGATCAGCGAACGCACCCTGTATAGAAAACTGGCCGTATGAACAAGCGTTCACACGGCCAGTTTTGCCAACACACTGGTGCTTGATTACACGTCGTCGGTATTCACCTTGGGTATCTTCAGGCCCAGTACCGGCAACACCCCGCCGCATTCCTGGATTTCATCCGGCAGGGTGTAGAACCACATCTGCCACATCGAGACGATCCACTGCGTCGCGAAGGACAGCCCCATCAGCGCGCCGCTACCGATGATGAACCAGGCAAATCCCGGAATCCATTTGGTCAGGTACCAGGAGAAGATGTCGGTAAGGATGGTGAGGAAGGGCAGCACGATCACGATGCACTTCAACCACAGCGGGCGCATGTAGGCATGCGCGAAAATGCTGCTGACAATGAAGAAGATGAAGGTGATGCCGAACAGGTGGATGTGCGACACGCGCACCAGCGTCGGGATCGTCGCGCCTTCGTCCCTGGCAGTCAGTTTGGTGACTTCCTCGAAACTCGTTAGTTTGGGCAGGTGCGGATTGCTGCCGTCGTGGCAGGCCAGGCAGCGGGTTTCCACGATAGGCTTCACGGTTTTCTCGTAACCTTCGTTCTTCGCGCCGTCTTTCACCCAGGTGAAAATCTGCGCGCGTTCCTCCGGCGGCAGCATCTCCGCCATTGGGCCTTTCAGCGCCGTTTCCAGTCGGGTGTCGCTATCGCTGCCGTGATAGGCGATACGGATATCTTCTGCGGAAATCATGTCGGGGTTGCCGTCCAGCCCCGCGTGACTGTAGAACACCTGCAGCATGGCGAACAGATAACCCGTACCCAGCACCAGCAGCGTCATGGTGTAGACCATGCGCATTGACAGGGGCAGAGCTTGGAAATGGAAGAAGTGGCGATTGCTCATGGCAGGGATCCGGGTAGGGTGGAATTAGTATTTGGCGCCTTGGTCGATCCAGGCGGCGATCATCGTCGCATCCGCATCCGGCAGCGCGGCCTGGCCGTGCGGCATGCGAATCGACGGATCGGCCTGGCCGGAGACCAGGCGATACAGCGTGCTGCTGACGCTGGAACCCGGCACCACCACGGCGCCGAACTTCGTGCCCTTCATCATGGCTTCATAACTATCGAGACGCAGGCCGGATTTTTCATAGCCTTCACCGCCAGGCACGTGGCAAGACACGCATTTGGCATCAAGCAGCGGTTTGACGTTGGCTTGGTAGGACAGTGCCTTGTCGCCGCCGCAGCCGGTTTGCAGTGCGGCAACAGCCAGGGCGGACAAGGTAAGAAGGACTGCGCGTTTCGTCATGGAATGCTCCTGGATGATAGGTATTTAAGGAAATGCTAATGGAATGGCGGTGTTAATTCAAGAGTTGCAGGTATTTTTATTGATGGGATGACGTGATTCTGTTGGCTACGCGTCACGCGATTCGGACTTTCCGTCATCGGCGACAACTCGGTGGACGAAGTCTAACAGTGATCAGCCAAGGTCAAGCTGGCTGGGCTGAAGGCTGGCTGAGCGGGCCTGCAGTGGCGGACTGGTTTGCCCGCCACTGCAGTTGAATGCCAAATTAACCCACTAGCTGTTCCAGCACAAACGGCAATATCCCGCCCTTGTTGTAATACTCGACTTCAATCGGCGTATCGATACGAAGCTTGACCGTGACGCGTTCGCTGCCGCCATTAACGCGATGAATCACCAGCGTGACATCCTGCTGCGGGGTGATGCCGGATTCGATGCCTTCAAGATCGAAGGTTTCCGTGCCGTCGAGTTTCAGCGAGGCGGCATCGACGCCGTCCTTGAACTGGCAGGGCAGCACGCCCATGCCGGCGAGGTTGGCGCGGTGGATGCGCTCGAAGCTTTTGGCGACGACGGCTTTGACGCCCAATAAGGTAGTGCCCTTGGCCGCCCAGTCGCGGCTGGATCCGGTGCCGTATTCCTCTCCGGCAAAGATCATCAGCGGCCTGCCTTCCGCTTGATAGGTCATCGAGGCGTCGTAGATCGGCATCTGCGTCTCGCCCTTCATCGTGATGCCACCCTCGCTGCCGGGGATCATCAGATTCTTGATGCGCACGTTGGCGAAGGTGCCGCGCATCATGATTTCGTGGTTGCCGCGGCGTGCGCCGTAGCTGTTGAAATCGGCTTTTTGCACGCCGTGTTCGGTGAGATACAGACCCGCCGGCGAGGTTGGCTTGATGCCGCCCGCGGGGCTGATGTGGTCGGTGGTGACCGAGTCGCCGAAGATCGCGAGCGGGCGGGCGCCCTGAATGGCGCCCCCGCCTGCCTTGACGCCGGTGAAGAACGGCGGCTCCTGGATGTAGGTCGATTTGCTATCCCATTCGTACACTGCGCCGGTGGGCGCGGTCACACCATCCCACAGCGGGTTGTCGGCGCCGACGTCGTCGTAGCTCTTGTAGACGCCGGCGTCGGTGGAGTGGTGCAGCAGCGTTGCGATGTCCTCGTTGCTCGGCCAGATGTCCTTCAGGTACACCGGCCCGTTCTTGCCGGCGCCGATGGGTTCCTTCTCGACGTCGAACGGCACGCGTCCGGCCAGCGCGAAGGCCACCACCAGCGGCGGCGACATCAGGAAGTTGGCCTTGACGTTCTGGTGCACGCGTGCCTCGAAGTTGCGGTTGCCGGACAGCACCGAGCACGCGACCAGGTCGTTATCGAGGATGGTTTTCTCGATCGCTTCCGGTAGCGGGCCGGAGTTGCCGATGCAGGTGGTGCAACCGTAGCCGACCACGCCAAAGCCGAGCTGTTCGAGGTAGGGCAGGAGTCCCGCGGCCTTCAGGTATTCGGTCACCGCGCGTGAGCCGGGGCCCATGCTGGTCTTCACATGCGACGGCGTGTAGAGGCCCAGTTCCACCGCTTTTTTCGCCAGCAGACCGGCGGCCAGCATCACACCGGGGTTGGAGGTGTTGGTGCACGAGGTGATCGCCGCGATGACGACGCTGCCGTGGCGGAGCTCGTCGCCACCTTCGACTGCATAGGTGCGGCGCAGGTCTTCGGCGGTCTTGTCGTAGCCGCCTTCGGTCTTGGGTTTCTGCATCAGCGTGTCGAAGGTGGTTTCGATTTCGGACAGCGCGATGCGGTCCTGCGGCCGCCTGGGGCCGGCGACCGAGGGCTCGACGGTCGAGAGGTCGAGACTGAGCGTCTGCGAGTAATCGATCTCGCCCGCCTTGGGAATGCCGAACAGGCCCTGGGCCTTGTAGTAAGCGCGGATCAGGTAGACCTGATCCGCCGGTCGGCCGGTCGCGGAAAAATACTGGCAGGTCGCCTCGTCGACCGGAAAGAAGCCCATGGTGGCGCCATATTCCGGCGCCATGTTGGCGATCGTCGCGCGGTCGGTCACCGGCAGCGCAGAGGCACCCTCGCCAAAGAACTCGACGAACTTGCCGACGACTTTGGCCTTGCGCAGCATTTCGGTAATCGTCAGCACGATGTCGGTGGCGGTGACGCCAGGTTTGGCGTGGCCGGTGAGGTTCACGCCGACGACATCGGGGGTGAGGAAATACACCGGCTGGCCCAGCATCGCCGCCTCGGCCTCGATGCCGCCGACGCCCCAGGCGACGATGCCGAGGCCGTTGATCATTGTGGTGTGGCTGTCCGTTCCAACGAGCGTATCCGGATAGGCGACACCGTCCTTTTCCATCACCCCGCGCGCCAGGTATTCCATGTTGACCTGGTGCACGATGCCGACGCCGGGAGGCACCACTTTGAACGTATCGAATGCCTGCATGCCCCATTTCAGGAACTGGTAGCGTTCCCGATTCCGCTCGAACTCGATTTTCATGTTGAGGTCGAGCGCGTCCTGGGTGCTGCCGGACTTGTCCACCTGGATCGAGTGGTCGACCACCATGTCGACCGGCACCAGCGGCTCGATTTTCTTCGGGTCCTTGCCCATTTTCTGTGCGGCCGAGCGCATCGCGGCCAGGTCGGCCAGCAGCGGCACACCGGTGAAATCCTGCAGGATCACGCGGGCGACGGTGAAGGGGATTTCCTCGGTGCGCTCGGCGTTCGGCTTCCAGGCGGCCAGTTGCCTGACATGCTCCGGCGTCACCTTCACGCCGTCGCAGTTGCGCAAGACCGACTCCAGCACGATGCGAATCGACACCGGCAGGCGCGACACGGATTGCCCGAGCGCGGCTTCTAGCTTTTTCAGCGAGGCGAAGCGGTGACTGCCGCTGGCGATGGAAAAGGAATCGTGGGTGTTGAATGCGTCGGTCATGGCGGTGGAAACCTCAAGGCTTGGGATTGGGTACGGATTTTAGCGAAGCAATGACAGTGCCAACAGGGAAGTGGGCCGCCCCGGCCGATTCCCTGTCGTGGCGTCAGATGGCTCGCGCCGCATCTGCGGGCTGTCTCTATGCTTCTCGCCTCATCTGCGGGAAGAGGATAACGTCGCGGATGCTCGGCGCATCGGTCAGCAGCATCACCAACCGATCGATGCCGATGCCGCAGCCACCGGTGGGCGGCAGGCCGTGTTCCAGCGCGCGGATGAAGTCGGCGTCGTAGTGCATTGCCTCCTCGTCGCCGGCTTCTTTCTGTCGCACTTGATCCATGAAACGCTCGGCCTGATCTTCGGCGTCGTTCAATTCGGAGAAGCCATTCGCCATTTCGCGTCCGGTGATGAACAGTTCGAAGCGCTCGGTGATGTCGGGCTGGCTGTCGGAGCGGCGGGCCAGCGGCGAGACTTCAGCCGGGTAGTCGATGATGAAGGTGGGCTGCATCAGCAAGGCTTCGGTGGTTTCCTCGAAGAAGGAAAGTTGCAGTCCGCCGATGCCATCCTGTGCGCGGTACTTGGCCTTCATCGCGGTGAACTGGCCGATCAGCCATTCGCGGTCGTTCAACTGCTCGACGGTGTATTCGGGGTGATAGCTGCGGATCGCGTCAACGATGGTGAGGCGGGCAAACGGTTTGCCGAGGTCGATTTCATTGCCTTGATAGTTCACCGTGGTCGAACCGGTGGCGGCGATCGCGGCGGCGCGGATCAGCGCCTCGGTGGTGTCCATCAGATAGCGGTATTCGCGATACGCCTCGTAGAACTCCATCATGGTGAACTCGGGGTTGTGCCGCGTGCTCAAGCCTTCGTTGCGGAAATTGCGGTTGATCTCGAATACCTTCTCGAAGCCGCCGACGACCAGCCGCTTGAGATACAGCTCGGGCGCGATGCGCAGGAACAGTTCCATGTCGAGCGCGTTGTGGTGGGTGGCAAACGGCTTGGCCGCGGCGCCGCCGGGGATGGGGTGCATCATCGGCGTTTCCACTTCGAGGAAGTCGCGCTCGACCATGAAGGCGCGAATCGCCTGGATGATCTTCGAACGGCGGCGGAAGGTCTCGCGCGCATCGTCGTTGGTGATGAGGTCGAGGTAGCGCTGGCGGTACTTCTGCTCCTGATCGGACAACCCGTGGAATTTTTCCGGCAGCGGACGCAGCGCTTTCGATAGCAGGCGGATCGATTTGGCCTGGATCGTCAGCTCGCCCTTGTTGGTCTTGAAAAGCGTACCGCTCACGCCGAGGAAATCGCCCAGGTCCCAGTGCTTGAACGCGTCGTGCGTGTCCAGCCCGGTGACGTCGTTGGAGATGTAGACCTGAATCCGCCCGCTCATGTCCTGCAGCGTGGCGAAGCTGGCCTTGCCCATCACGCGCTTCAGCATCATGCGGCCGGCGAGTTGCACCTCGATGGCCTCGCCTTCCAGCGCTTCCTTGTATTTGTCGCCGTGGGCGGCGGCCAGTTTGCCGGCGTAGTCGCGGCGCTCGAAATCGTTGGGGAAGGCGACGCCTTGTTCGCGGATTGCAGAGAGCTTGGCGCGGCGCTCGGCGATGATTTGATTCTCGTCGAGGGCGGGGGCGGTATTTTCAGTGTTCATGGTTGGCGAGGTCATACAAAAAAAGTATTGGCTGTGAGATTGAGCAGGTTTGCTGCATCGGCCATCACTCGGTCTGCGGTGGCAAGGCGGGCGATGCCGGCGTTACGCACGGCGGTCAGGTGAATCGCGTCGAGTGTGCGTAAAGGCACAGGCTTGACGCTCTCGAGTACGCGAAGCGCATCGATCAGCAAGGTATCGTCGAACGGTACGATGCGGAAATATCCCTCGGCCACTTGTCGTGTAAATTCGGTGCGCGCCAAAGTCAGATAATCTTCGGAAATCTGCCCGGTGCGCAGTCGGCGCGCCATGGCGCAATGCCATTCCAGCATGCTCAGGCGGCTGATGGCGAGTCCATCAACCTGGGCGACAAGTTGCTCCACCTCGGTCGAAAACGCCTCGGCTACATACAGCTTGATGAGCGCGCTGGTATCGAGATAAACCTCAGTCACGCGCATCCCGATCTTCGCGAATCAACACCTCGCTGGGGATATCCTGATACGGCGATTGGTCGCGCAGCCATTTGAGCGATGGGAGTTTGCGCGCAGGTGTGGCAGGCGTCACAGGCAGGATGCGTGCCACCGGCTGGCCATGCTTCACCACCAGCACCTCGTCGCTGTCGGCGAACATCTGGTCGGGGTGCGACAGGCCTTCGCGGGCTTCGCGGATGGTCAGGGTTTTCATGGGTTAGCCTCTCGATGAATTGAAACAGCGCAAAACGTGACACAATTATAGCCAATGTGACACACCCCGTGCCAGCCATTTTTTAACTATGTCAGACACCCCCTTAAGCCTGCTCCACCGCGTTTTCGGCTACCCCGCGTTTCGCGGCGAGCAGGCGGCCATCGTCGATACGTTGGTGGCAGGTGGCGATGCGCTGGTGCTGATGCCCACCGGCGGCGGCAAATCGCTGTGCTTCCAGATCCCGGCGCTGCTGCGCGAGGGCTGCGCGGTGGTGGTATCGCCGCTGATCGCGCTGATGCAGGACCAGGTTGCGGCTTTGAAAGAACTGGGCATTGCTGCCGAGTTTTTGAATTCCAGCCTCGACGGCGCGACGGCGTCACAGGTCGAACGCGAATTCGTCAGCGGCCAGCTCAAGCTCCTGTACGTCGCGCCGGAACGCCTGCTCACGCCGCGTTTCCAGAGCCTGCTCGAACAGGCGAGCGTCGCCTTGTTCGCCATCGACGAAGCGCACTGCGTGTCGCAATGGGGGCACGACTTCCGCCCGGAATATCTGGGTTTGTCAGCGCTGCACGAACGCTTTCCCAATGTGCCGCGCATCGCGCTTACCGCCACCGCCGACACCGCGACGCGGGCCGAAATCCTCACCCGGCTCGATCTCGGCGCCGCGCGCGTATTCGTAGCCAGCTTCGACCGCCCCAACATCCGCTATCGAATTTCCGAGAAGTCCGACCCGCGTCGCCAGTTGCTCGATTTTCTCGCCGAACACCAAGGCGAGGCGGGCATCGTCTATTGCAGCACGCGCAAGAAGGTCGAAGAAACCGCCGATGCGCTGAAGCAAGCTGGCCTGACCGCGCTGCCGTATCACGGCGGCATGGACAACGACACCCGCCGCCGTCACCAGCAACAATTTCTGCGTGACGACGCCGTCGTCATGGTCGCCACGCTGGCGTTCGGCATGGGCATCGACAAACCCGACGTGCGCTTCGTCGCGCACATGGATTTGCCGCGCTCGGTCGAAGGCTATTACCAGGAAACCGGCCGCGCCGGCCGCGACGGCGAACCGGCCGAAGCGTGGATGGCCTACGGCCTGCAGGACCTCGTCCAACAGCGCCAGTGGATCGAGAAATCCGAGGGCAGCGAGGAGCACAGGCGCGTGCAGCGCCAGAAGCTCGACGCGCTGATCGGGCTGTGCGAAACGCCGCGCTGTCGCCGCCAGCACTTGCTCGCCTACTTCGGCCAGAGCCTGGCCGAGCCCTGTGGCAACTGCGACAACTGCCTCGCCCCGCCCGACACC
>JBGSZD010000022.1:0-18093 GCA_041750575.1 Thiobacillus sp.
TGGCTAGCGGCGACCAGCGCGTCGCCGCCATTGTTGCCGGGGCCAGCCAGAATCAGCACCGGCTCGCCCGATTCGCTCGCCAGCGTCCCCGCCAGATCGGCCGCCGCCGCACCGGCTTTTTCCATCAATGCGTCGTGAGGATGGGCTTTCTGCCACTGCTGCTCGATGGCGCGGATGTCGGCGGCCATATAGAGCGGCGGAGAGATGAGGGTGTGCGGAGCGATCGGCATGGGGTGCGACATCAATACATTTGAAGTGTAGCGAGCATCTTAATCCTCGCGGCAGCATCATGGGTTGCAGGGTTCGGTTGCGGTGACAGGACACAGGACGTATGCGTGCAAGAATTTACAGCCTGGTTGGAAACAACCCGCACTTTAAGTATTCAGCAGGCCTGCCCAATCGCCGTAAAGGGTCGGATGGGCATTGGTGCCCAACTATGGAGTGAAGAAATGCAACGACGCCGTTTTCTGGCCGGACTGACCCTGTTGCCACTGATGCCCGTGGCCGCGCATGCCGCCAAGGCCGAACTGACCATTGGCGTTTATCCGGGTACGGGCAAGGCCGATATTGTCCTCGGTGATTTCAAGACGTTTGCCATGCCGTTTGCCCAGTCGCTGGGTGCGGCAGTGAGTTTGAAACCCCAGCTGATTCTTTACCGCAGCATCAAAAGCATTACGCGTTCCATGGAAAGTGGCCGGCTGAGCATGTATTTTGTGCCGCCGTCAGTGGCGGTGGCGGCGCTGGACAACCAGTATTCACCGGTGGCGCGGGTGCGCGATCAGGCCTCGGGTGTGCTGGTGCGCCGCAGAGGCGAGACGGTGACAACGGTTGCACTCACCGAAAAGGAATCCTGGCTCGACGTGATGGCGCGTTACACCCTCAAGCGCAACAAGCAGGAAGCAGCCCAGATACTCAATATCAAAACCCAGGAAGAAGTCGTTCTGGCAATGCAGCGAGGTTACGCCCAGGCCGGCAGCCTGCGCAGCAAACTGGCCGACGAATTGGTCGCCAAAGGCGAATTCGAGGTCTGGTATCCGCTGCCTACGACCCCGGATTTCACCCTCATGGCTAGCGACCGTTTCAGCCCGGCCGAGCTGGACAAGCTGGGCGCGGCGGCCGTTGCGCTTGCGCCGGAAGCCATCCAGTCGCTGCAAAAAACCATCCACAGCAAGGTGACGGGTTTCGTGATCGACAAGCAGGCCGACTACAAAATGATCAAGCAGGCGATCAAGGAAGCGGGGTACTGAGGCATTTCCGCTGACTGGCAGCTTGCAAGCACTGGCGGGCGACCTACACTGCAAAGCATTCCGGTATCTTGAGGAGTCTCATATGGATACCCATCATCGCAGTCCGGCAGGCGCCTTGGTGGCGCAATGCACCGACGAAGACGGCTGCTCCCCGGTTAGTTGCGAGGTGTGTCTGAAGGAAGTCCCAGCCGATTCTGTCAAGCAGGCGGACGCGCAGGATTACGTGCATCATTTCTGCGGTCTGGAATGTCTTGAAATCTGGCAAAAGCAGGCGGGCATTCACCAGCAGGCCCAGCCGGCGAGGCGCTCCAATCGGCTAAAATAGCGTCTTTGCCCTGTTTGCAAAGACGCACATGTTTTCCATCGTATCGCTTCCCGGCAGCGCCGCGCTGTCCGCCTTCCGACTCGACAAAATCCGCCAGGAGGCCGCCCGCCTCGGGATCGGCCTGGGCGGGCTGACTGCGCGCTACTGGCATTTTGTGGAGTTGGATGGCGACCTGGATGCCGCTGCCGCGCGCCAACTCGACAGCACGCTGGACTACGGTACGCCGACCGACAGCCCGGTGGCTGGAGACGTGCAATTACTGGTGACGCCGCGTCCCGGAACGATTTCGCCATGGTCGTCGAAGGCGACGGACATTCTCAAAAACAGCGGGCTGGCCCAACTGCGCCGCATCGAGCGTGGGGTGGCGTTTTGCGTGCGTGATCCGCAGGGCGCTGCGTTGTCGGGGCCGGCACTGACAGCGCTGCTGCCGCTGCTGCACGACCGCATGACGGAAGCCGTCCTGCCCTCGCTCGACGCTGCTACTGCGCTGTTTAAGCACGTACCGCCACGCGAACTGGCGTCGGTTGATGTGATGAATGGCGGACGTGCTGCGCTGGCGGCGGCCAACCGCGATCTGGGGTTGGCGCTGTCGGACGACGAAGTCGACTATCTGGTCGAGAATTTCAGTCGCATCGGGCGCAATCCGACCGACGTGGAATTGATGATGTTTGCACAGGCCAACTCCGAACACTGCCGCCACAAGATTTTCAACGCATCGTGGGTGATCGATGGCGAGGCAGAAGCCAAGTCGCTGTTCGGCATGATCCGCGATACCCACGCTGCGCATCCCGAGGGTACGGTGGTCGCGTATTCGGACAACTCGTCCGTCATCGAAGGCGCAACCATCGACCGCTTCTACCCGCGCGCCGACGGCAGCTACGCTTACAGCAACGAGCTGACCCACGTGCTGATGAAGGTGGAAACGCATAACCACCCGACGGCAATCTCGCCTTTTCCCGGCGCGGCTACCGGTAGCGGTGGCGAAATCCGCGACGAGGGCGCGACAGGCATCGGCTCCAAGCCCAAGGCCGGTCTGTGCGGATTTTCGGTGTCGAACCTCAACATTCCCGGCTACACGCAGCCCTGGGAAACCGGCGCCTACGGCAAGCCGGAACGCATCGTCACCCCGCTCGCCATCATGCTGGAAGGCCCCATCGGCGCGGCGGCGTTCAACAACGAGTTCGGCCGCCCCAACCTGGCTGGTTATTTCCGCACCTTTGAAGAGACTGTTGCCGGGCAGCGGCGCGGCTACCACAAGCCCATCATGCTGGCGGGCGGCGTTGGCAGTATTCGCGACGATCACGTATTCAAGAAAATGCTGCCGGTTGGCACGCTGCTGATTCAGCTGGGCGGCCCCGGCATGCTGATCGGCTTAGGCGGCGGCGCGGCGTCGTCGATGGATACGGGGGCCAATGCCGCCGACCTCGACTTCGATTCGGTGCAGCGCGGCAATCCGGAAATGGAACGTCGCGCGCAGGAAGTCATCGACCGCTGTTGGCAGTTGGGCGACAACAATCCGATTCTGTCCATTCACGATGTCGGCGCCGGCGGTCTGTCGAACGCGTTGCCGGAGCTGGTGCACGGCGGTGGTAAAGGTGGGCGCTTCGACCTGCGCGCCGCGCCGTCGGAAGAGAGCAGCATGTCGCCGCGCGAGATCTGGTGCAACGAGGCACAGGAGCGCTACGTGCTCGCAATTCCACCGGATCGAATCGGTGAATTCCGCGCGATCTGCGAGCGCGAGCGCTGTCCCTTTGCCGTACTGGGCGAAGCCATCGAAGACAACCATCTGCTGGTGACCGATGGCCACTTCCAGAACGCACCGGTGGATGTGAGCCTGGACGTGATCCTGGGCAAGCCGCCCAAGATGACGCGCGACGTGGCGCATCAGACGGCCGTGCCCGCGCCGCTCGTGCTCGATGGCATCGACCTCAAGGACGCGGTCTATCGCGTGCTGGCGATGCCCGGCGTGGCGTCGAAGATGTTTCTGATTTCCATCGGCGACCGCAGCGTCGGCGGACTCACCGCACGCGACCAGTGCGTGGGGCCGTGGCAGATTCCCGTCGCCGATTGCGCGATCACGCTGGCGGGCTACCAGACTACACAGGGCGAGGTATTTTCGATAGGCGAGAAAGCACCGCTGGCGCTGATCGACGCACCGGCATCCGGCCGCATGGCCATCGTCGAAGCGGTCACCAACCTGGCCGCCGCGCGTGTTGAGGGTCTGGGCGCAATCAAATTGTCGGCCAACTGGATGGCGCCCGCCGGCCACCCGGGCGAGGACGCGGCGTTGTTCGATACCGTCGCGGCCGTTTCGGAATACTGCCAGGCGCTAGGGATATCGATTCCGGTCGGCAAGGATTCGATGAGCATGAAATCCGTGTGGCAGGACGGCGGTGAAAAAAAAGCCGTGACTTCGCCGATCTCGCTGGTGATTTCGGCCTTCGCCACCACGCCCGACGCGACTGCGCATCTCACGCCGCAATTGCGTACCGATTGCGGGGACACCGATCTCATCCTGATCGATCTGGGACTGGGCAAGAACCGTCTCGGCGCGTCGAGCTTCGCGCAGGCCTACAAGCAGGTGGGCGACCGCTGTCCCGACGCGCCCGAGTCGGTTGCGCTGAAGGCATTTTTCGATACCGTGCAGGCGCTCAACGCTAGCGGCAAAATGCTGGCGTATCACGACCGCTCCGACGGCGGCCTGTTTGCGGCGCTGGCCGAGATGGCCTTCGCTGGGCACGTGGGCGTGGACCTCGACGTGGACGAACTCTGCCTCGACCAGATTCGCCACGAAGTCGAGGACGAAGGTTTACCGGAACCCGAACCGGACGCGCAGGACGAGACCGGTTATTCGTCGCGCATTTTTAACGTGCTGTTCAACGAGGAAGCGGGTGCGCTGCTGCAGGTCCGACGTGCCGACACGCAGACAGTGATGCAGGCTTTCATCGAGGCCGACCTGCGCGGCGAGTTTTACGTCGTCGGCCAGCTGAATGCGCTCGATCGCGTGCGCGTGCTGCGCGATGACAAACTGATAATCGACGAGACGCGTGCCGACTTGCAAAGTGCCTGGGCGCGCACCAGCTACGAAATGGCGAAGCTGCGCGACAACCCGGCCTGCGCGGAGCAGGAGTTCGCGATGCATGCCGATGCCAGCGATCCCGGCTTGCGCTACGCACCCAGCTTCGACATCGACGACGATATCGCCGCCCCCTTTATCGCCAGTAGCAAGCGACCCCGTATCGCGGTGCTGCGCGAGCAGGGCGTCAACGGTCAGGTCGAGATGGCCGCAGCCTTCGACGCCGCCGGTTTTGCCGCGACCGACGTGCACATGAGCGATATTCTGTCCGGCCGCGTCAGCCTCGGCGACTTCGCCGGGCTCGCCGCGTGCGGCGGCTTCAGTTACGGCGACGTGCTGGGTGCGGGCGGCGGCTGGGCCAAATCGATCCTGTTCAACCCGCGCGCGCGCGACCAGTTTTCGGCTTTCTTCGAACGCGCCGATACCTTTGCGCTGGGCGTGTGCAACGGCTGCCAGATGATGAGCCAACTGCATGATCTGATCCCGGGCGCGGCGGCCTGGCCGCGCTTCGAGCGCAATTTGTCGGAGCAGTTCGAGGCGCGTTTCGCGCTGACCGAAGTGCTGGATTCCCCCTCGCTCTTCTTCGCCGGTATGGCAGGGTCGGTAATGCCGATCGTGGTGTCGCACGGTGAAGGCCGGGTCGAGTTCCGCGATCCGGCGCATGGCACGCAGGCCCTGCCGATGCTGCGTTATGTCGATCACCGAGGCGCGCCGACCGAAGCCTATCCGATGAATCCCAATGGATCGGCGGGTGGATTGACGGGGTTCACCACGCCCAATGGCCGCTTCAGCATCCTGATGCCGCATCCCGAGCGCGTGGTGCGGGCGGCGCAATTGTCGTGGAAGCCGGATGGCATGCGTGGCGCCAGCCCGTGGCTCAGGATGTTCCGCAACGCCCGGCGCGCGGTTGGGTGATGCCCCCGACTATGCGAAAATGAACCTCTTTGCCGCCTTGAATCCCGCTATGCCGGGCCTGGATTTCTTGCCATGAATGCACCCGAAAACCTCCTGACGGACGATCACCTGCGCGCGCAGGTCAAGCTGCTGGGCACGCTGCTCGGCCAAGTGGTGTTGCAGTTTGCCGGCGAAGACGTGTTCGAGGCGGTGGAAACCCTGCGCCGCGGCTTTACCGAATTGCAGCAGCAGGAAGACCAGCAGCGCCGCACCGAATTGATGTCGATGATCGATGCCATGCCAGCCGACAAGGTCGAACTGGTGGTGCGTGCGTTTTCCAGCTATTTCAAGCTGGTCAACGTGGCGGAGGAAAGCTTTGCTCACCGCAACCGCCGGCGTATGTTGTCGCACGGGATGCCGCTGTGGGAGGGTTCGTTCGACCGCACCGTGGCGGAACTCAAGTCGCAGGGCATGTCGGTGAACACCTTGCAGGAGATGGCGAATCGCCTGCACTACGCGCCGGTGTTTACCGCGCACCCCACCGAAGCGCGCCGCCGCGCGGTGATGGAGGGCATGCGCCGGATATTCCTGATTTGCGACAAACTTTATAGCCCCACCCTGGGGGTGAACGATCAGCGCGAACTGGAATCGGAGCTGGCTGCCGAGATTCAGGTGGTATGGCGCACCGACGAATTGCGCACTGCCAAGCTGGAAGTCCGCGACGAAGTGCGCAACGGCCTGTATTACGTGCGGGAAAGTCTGTTCGAGGCGGTGCCGAAAGCGTATTACTTTTTTGAAAAGGCATTGCGCAAGCATTACGGCGTGAACGCCGACGGCGTCGCGCCGATCACGGTGCCGAGCTTTATCCGCTTCGGCTCGTGGATCGGCGGCGACCGCGACGGCAACCCGTTCGTGACGGCGGACGTGACCGAGTGGACCGTGCATACGCAGATGCAGGCAGCACTCGACGAATACCGTGCGCGGGTATTGGAACTGCGGCAGACGCTGACCCACAGTAGCGGCTGGTGCACGCCATCCGACGCCTTCCTGGAGCGGCTCGACAAGTACGAGTCCGAATTTGGCGAACAGGTGTTCCGCGGCACGGCAGTGCAGATTTACAGCCGCGAACCTTACCGCCGCATGGCGGCGATCATGCTGGCGCGGCTGGATGCCAACTTGTCCTACGTCCATCAGTGTCTCGCCGATGTGCCGAGCTTTACTTCGCACCTGGCGTACGAAAACGCCGCAGCCTTCCTCGACGATCTGTATCTGCTGCGCGATTCGCTGATCAGTCATGGCGACCGCATCGTCGCCATGCAGGATCTGCAGGCGCTGATCCGCTTGGTCGAGAGTTTCGGGTTTCATCTCCTGCAGCTCGATATCCGCCAGGAATCGACCGTGCACACGCGTACCATTTCGGCCGTGCTGCAGCAGATCGATCCCGATTTCGATTACGCCGGTGCGAACGAAGACGAGCGACAGCAGCGTCTGGCTGCCTGGATCGGCTATATCGACCCGATTGCGGTGAACGACGCGGCGTTGGACGACGAGGCGCGCGAAGCGCTCGCTGTGTTCCGCCGCATGGCCAAACTGCAGGCTGAAGTGGGTGACGAGGTATTCGGCGCCTACGTGATTTCGATGACGCATAGCGCGTCACATGTAATGGAAGTGATGCTGCTGGCGCGGCTGGTCGGTCTGTGCGGCCACAACGGGCGCGACTGGTTCTGCCGCATCCTGGTTGCCCCGCTGTTCGAGACGGTGGAGGACTTGCAGCACAGCGAGGACATCCTCGACCAGCTTCTGTCGAACAAGGTGTACCGCGCGCTGGTCACGGTCAACGGCAATCGTCAGGAAGTCATGCTCGGCTATTCGGATTCGTGCAAGGACGGCGGCATCCTGGCGTCGAACTGGAATCTCTACCAGGCCCAGCTTTCCATCATCGCGCTAACCCAGCACTACGGCGTCGAATGCCGGCTGTTCCACGGACGGGGCGGCACGGTGGGACGCGGCGGCGGCCCTACCCACGATGCGATCCTGTCGCAGCCGCCCGGCACCGTGAACGGCGAGATCAAGTTCACCGAGCAGGGCGAGATGCTGTATTACAAATACAGCAACCCCGAAACCGCCAACTACGAAATCGGCATGGGCGTGACCGGACTACTCAAGGCCAGCGCTACCGCGCTGGCGCACAGCGAGGTGCGTTATCCGCAGGAATATCTCGACCGCATGCGCGATATGGCAGCAGCGGGCGAGACGGCTTACCGCGCGCTGATCGGCATGCCGGGCTTCATCGACTATTTCTACGAGAGTACGCCGGTCACCGAAATCGGCTTGCTCAATATCGGCAGCCGGCCGTCGCACCGCAAGAAGGCCGACCGTTCGCTGGGCTCGATTCGCGCGATTCCCTGGGTCTTCGGCTGGGCGCAGTCGCGCCACACCTTGCCGGCCTGGTACGGCATCGGTAGCGCTCTGAAGGGTTTCATCGACAATCAGCCGGATGGCCTGACGCGTCTGCAGACGATGTATCGCGAGTGGCCATTCTTCCGCGGCCTGCTCTCCAACGTGCAGATGGCGTTGACCAAGGCCGATATGGAAATCGCCGAAGAGTACGCACGTCTGTGTGATCACCCCAATACCATGACTGTCTACCGGGCGATCGCGGATGAATTCGCGCTTACCGTGGCCGGCGTCAAGCAGATTGCGCAGATCGAATCCCTGCTGGAGGAAAACCCGTCGCTGGCGCTGTCTATTTCGCGTCGCCGCCCCTACATCGATCCCATCAACCATATTCAGGTGCGCATGCTGAAGCGTTATCGTACCGGCACTGTGTGGGAATCCGAGCAGGACATCTGGCTGACGCCGCTGAAGCGCTCGATCAATGCCATCGCAGCCGGAATGCGCAACACCGGATGAGTACGGAGAGCGGCGCCTCGGCCTCCGCTTCCGGCCAGCCGAAACGGCGCGGGTTCATCGTTTCGATTGCCATCAATGTAGCGCTGTTTTTGCTGGTATGCGGGTTGATGCTGTATGCCTTCGTGCTCAACGTCGACCTGGGCGACGTCAAGCGCCGTTTGTCGAAGGAAGTCGAAACGCGTCAGCAGGCAGAGCGCTACCTGATCGAGACGCGCAACCAGTTGACCAACAGCCTGCGCGAAATCGAGCAACTCAAGGCGCAGCTGACATACAAGGAAACGGATTACCAGGCTGCGATTTCCAGCAAGCCCGCGTTGCCGGTGGTCGTCAACTTCCGCTCGTCGATGCTGGGCCAAGGCCTGGTTGCCGTGATCGAAAACACCAGCGATCGCTATCTCACTGTCGTGCTCAATGTGCGCAATCCCACGCTGTCGACCGTCAAACGCTTCAAGCTCGATTTGAATCCCAAGTCCAGCACCGATTTTGGCCATCTGGAAGGCTGGCAATTTGCATCGGGCGACGAAGTGGGCTTGTTCAACGACGAATTCGGCGCGCTCAGAATTACGGTGCCGTAAGTATCCCTGTACCGTGAGCGAGTACTTCAGAGCGGATCATGCCTTTCTGAACGCGCTTGCCTTGAAATTTGAGAATAATGTAGTTCGATTAGATGGATTGGGTGACGCTGGATTTCGCCTCAGGGATATGATAAAAAGACAAAAATGTCTGCTATAGGAGCGCCAAGATGACGACGACGACACTGGAACTGCTGCAGAAATACAGCGTAGCTGGCCCGCGTTACACGTCTTATCCGACCGCGCCGTATTTCAACACCGGTTTCGGCGAAGCGGAGTGGGCCGAGGCATTGGTGGCGCCGGCGCCGGATCGCGGGCTGTCGCTCTATGCGCACATCCCGTTCTGCGATTCGCTTTGCTATTACTGCGGCTGCAACATGGTGGCGACGCGCGATTACAGCAAAACTCAGCCCTATCTTACCCATCTCGATCAGGAAATGGCACGCACTGCCGAGTTGGTCGATACGACGCGAGTGGTCCGCCAGTTGCACTGGGGCGGTGGCACGCCCACCTATCTGCATCCTGAGGACATTCGCCGCCTGATGGCGATGATGCGCCAGTACTTTGCCTTGGCACCCGATGCTGAGATCAGTTGCGAAGTCGACCCGCGCGAATTGACGCGTGCTCATCTGGAAGCCTTGCGCGAAACCGGCTTTAATCGCCTGTCGTTCGGCGTGCAGGACATGGATCCGGCGGTGCAGCAGGCGGTCAACCGCATTCAGTCCGAGGCGCTGATCCAGCAGGTGCTCGACTGGTCGCGCGAGCTGGGTTTTTCCAGCATCAATCTGGACCTGATTGTCGGCCTGCCGAAGCAGACAGTGGAGAGTTTCAGCCGTACCCTGCAACGCATTACCGAGTGGGCACCCGACCGCCTGGCGGTGTTTGGCTACGCCCATGTGCCGTGGCTGAAAAAACACCAGAACCTGATTATCCAGTCCGACTTGCCCGATCCAGCGACTCGCCTGGGCTTGCAGCAGGCGGTGAACGAAGCCCTGGGCGCAGCGGGTTACGTCAACATCGGCCTTGACCACTTTGCGCTGCCCGACGACGAATTGGTGCGCGCCCAGCAAACCAAAACCCTGTGGCGCAACTTTCAGGGCTACACCACGCACAAAGACTGCGACATCCTCGCCTTCGGCGCGTCCAGCATCAGCCAGACCGCCGATGTCTACATGCAGAACGAAAAGAGCATCAAGCGCTACCAGGACCGCGTTGCTGCAACGGGATTCGCAGTCGAGCGTGGTCTCAAGCTTACTCGCGAGGATCAGATTCGCCGCGACGCGATCACCCGGATAATGTGCGATCTGGAGCTCGACTTTGCCGCATTCGGCAAGGAGTGGGATATCGCTTTCCCCGACTATTTTGCCGATGCGCTGGCGGATTTGCGTCCGCTGGCGGACGATGGGTTGGTGTGGATCGAGGCCGGCAAGATCAGCGTTACGCCCAGTGGCCGCCTGTTCCTGCGCAACATCGGGATGTGTTTTGACCGCCATCTGAAAGAAGCAGCCAGCCAGCAACCGCGCTATTCGCGCACGGCCTGAGGCCATGCATGGATAAACCTCGGGGCCGGCGCACCTGTCTGTATTCGACCGTGCAACTGGACGCAATTGTCGGCGACATGGCCCGACAGGCTGCGGGTCTACTAACGGGACGCGCACGGGTGGCGATTGTAGGGATTCTGCGGCGGGGCGCACCGCTGGCAGACAGGCTGCATGCGCGGCTGAAACAGGATTACGGATTAACCGGCTGCGTGCGTCTGGATTTGCAGATCAAGCGCTATGCGGATGATTTAACGCTGCTTTATCCGGAAACCCGTCTGACCGAAAACGCCGCGCACGCCATGCTCAGCCTCGAAGGCCATACTGTGCTGGTGGTGGATGACGTAATGTACCGCGGCCATTCCATGCTGCGGGGGGTGGAATATCTGGCGGGCAAGCAGCCTGCTGAAATTCGTACCGTGGTGCTGGTTGATCGCGGCGCAGCCAAGTTGCCGGTGCGCACCGATATCGTAGGCGTGCGCCTCGACGTGGCGCCGACCGATATCATCGAATGCAATGTGCCGCCCTACGAGGCGGATTTCAAAATCGACCTGTTGCAACCCGCGTAAGCCGGGCAAGAAACAGATTCAGCAGCAGTCGCTACCGTCTTCTCGTTTGGGACAGCCCTCGGGCCGCTTGCGCGCGGGTAGGGGGCAGCGGTTGATTTCATCTGCGCCGCGCTGGAAGTAGCAGGTCATCATGCTGGAGGCGATGCCCAGCAGCCAGAAGACGAAGAAGCCGACGGTGTAGGCGGCGAGGCGATGTTCGATCAGCGCCTCGCCGCGATACATGATTTCCAGCGGATCGAACAGGCTGGTGAAGATGATGTCGGCCACCCCGGCAACGAGGAAGGACGGCCACAGAATGTGGATCAGGCGCTGCATCATGGCGTGCTCCTCGTTGGGGGGGGGGGGGACGATCATTCTTCTTCCGGATTGTTCATCTTGCGCTTGAGCCAGGCCGACAGGAAAAATCCCATGCCGATGATGAACAGGATGGTGAACAGGCTCAACAGGCCAATTCCGCTGGTGAACAACAGATCTAGTACGACGTCCATTTCAGTCTCCCTCTGGTTGATGAACAATGGGTTCGGATGCCGACAGCGTGACAAGCTGGTCGAATGGGGTATACACCGCGCCTGAGAGGCGCCAGGTAGAAGCCGCGTCGGTCAGTTGCGCGTTCCATTTGCCGGCCGGCATGGCGGGCAGGGTAGCGCGATAGTGTCCGCTGCCTGCGTGATGCAGTGCGAGGTTTTGGTCCATGCCCTGATGGGTGGGGTGGGCCAGGTTGAGAATCAGTTTCTCGGGATAGGTCTTCAACTTTCCAGCCAGCGTCAACGTCAGGGTGCCATCCTCGTCTTTCAGGGTGGCGGCGAGCGCCAGGTCGCGCGCGGCATCGTCGCGCGCGAGCGTCTGGTTGACGGCCAAGCCCTCCTTGTAATAATCGCCCACCACCAAGCCGTCAGCGCTTTGGTAGGCGATCCACACGGTGGCTACGCCGGCGATCACTGCCGTAGCGGGCAGGCTGATAAGGAACCAGGGCCAGGGTTCACGATACCAGGGCTTGCTTGTCTGAGCGCCGAGCGGATTCATGGGGTTTACCGGTTGAAAAACTTGGTTGCGACGTCTTCCTTGATGCGCGGATCGTCGGTGGCTTGTATCGTGAACGTCACTTCAATCGAGCGGCCTTTCAGTTCGACCGGATCGGCGATCAGGCTGACCGGCACATCGACCGTCTGCAAGGGGTCGGCCGTGATGTCCGGCATGTCGGGGGTGGCGGTCACGACGCGCAATCCGGGGATGCCCTGGGCGTTAATCGTGTAGCGGTGCGGCTGGCTGTCCTTGTTGATGAGCTGCAGACGGTAGACGTTCTCGATCAGGCCGTCGTCGGTTTCCTTTGACAGCGACGCGCGATCGCGCACCACGTCGACGCGCAGCGGCACGCGGGTGGCGAGACTGAACACGAACGCGCCGGCAATCAGCGTCAGCAGCACGGTGTAGATGATAGTGCGCGGACGCAGGATGTGCTTGAGGATGCCGCTGTCAGGGTATTTTCCCTTCACCACGTTTTCCGTGGTGTAGCGGATCAGCCCGCGCGGATAGCCCATCTTGTCCATGATCTGGTCGCAGCCGTCGATGCAGGCGGCGCAGCCGATGCATTCGTATTGCAGACCGTTGCGGATGTCGATGCCGGTAGGGCAGACCTGCACGCAGACGCCGCAGTCGACGCAGGTGCCGAGGTTGGCTGCTTTGTAATCGACTTTTTTGCTGCGTGGCCCGCGCGGTTCGCCGATCGAATTGTCGTAGGTCACGGTCAGCGTGTCGGAGTCGAACATCACGCTCTGGAAACGCGCGTAGGGGCACATGTACTTGCACACCTGCTCGCGCATGAAGCCGGCGTTGCCCCAGGTAGCGAAGGCGTAGAACAGAATCCAGAAGGTTTCCCACGGCCCCAGGCTCAAACTCGCCACTTCGGCGGCCAGCGTCTGGATCGGGGTGAAGTAGCCGACAAAGGTGAAGCCGGTCCACAGCGCGATGGCAAACCATGCCAGATGCTTGAGCCCGCGCTTTTTAAGCTTGTTGGCATTCCAGGGCGAGGCGTCGAGCTTCTTGCGCGCGACGTGGTCGCCTTCCAGCCAGTCCTCCACCCACATGAAAATTTCCGTGTAGACGGTTTGCGGGCAGGCGTAGCCGCACCATAGTCGCCCAGCCACGGCGGTGAAGAGGAACAGCGCCAGTGCCGACAGGATCAGCAGGCCAGTGAGGTAGACGAAATCCTGCGGCCAGAACACCAGGCCGTAGATATAGAACTTGCGCGCCGCCAGATCGAACAGAACCGCTTGCCGGTTATCCCACTGCAGCCAGGGCAGGCCGTAGTAAACCGCCTGGGTGATCAGCACCAGCGCGATGCGCCAGTTGGCAAATACGCCATGCACCGCACGCGTCTGAATGGTTTGCCGAATCGCATAGAGCTGCTGTTCGGTTTCGCCTTCAGGTAACTTGGGTGCAGGGGGTGGATTGATTTCCATATTGCCTGATCGATTGTATTTTGAGGAATTGGCCTATCAGGCTGGAGCCGGACTGATAGGGCAATTCCCCACCGCATCCCGATTATCGGGATACGGCAGGAAACGCGAGCTTAGATAATACTGGCTTCAACCCGGCGCGCTTCGGCGGGATCGCCTTGGCCCGTGGTCACTTCGGGCTTGCGCATGTCGATCCGGTCTTCGGCGATGCCGGCCGCTTGCAACGCGTCGCGAACTGCCTTTGCACGATTCTTGGCGAGCTCTGCATTGGCGGCCGCGCTGCCCGTCTCGTCATGGAAACCTGAGATGGCGATACGGGCGGCCGGATTCGCAGCGGCGAAGTCGATGATGGTCTGCAGGGCCGCGCTGGCTTCTGCGCTCATCTCGGCCTTGCCGCTATCAAAGTACATCTTCGCAGCCTGCGGCGAGGCGGGCGCAGCCGCTTCCGCGGCGGGAGCCGCCGGTGCGGGTTCTGCAGCCTTGGCCACGCCACCACCCAGCCCATACACATAAGCCGTCAGCAAATGCAGCTTGGCTTCCTTGTTGGACGTGGTGCCGAGCGTTTGCGCCATGCCGGGCATCACGCCATTGCGGCCCTTGGCGATGGACTCGATGATCGCCGCTTCGGAGCCGCCGTACAGCCACTGCTTGTCGGTCAGATTGGGCGCGCCCATGGCCTGCATGCCGGTGCCGTCAGGCATGTGGCAGGCAGCGCAGTTCTCGGCGAACTTGGCATTGCCCGCCGAAGCCAGCGCGGCATCGTGCGTGCGGCCCGAGAGCGACAACACGTAGTTGGCCACTTCCTTCATACCCTGCGGGCCAAGTGCCTCGCCCAGCGCCGGCATCACGCCGGCACGCCCATCGGTGATCGTCGCCTGGATGGTGGCGGGATCGCCGCCGTAGAGCCAGTCGTGATCGGTCAGGTTGGGAAAGCCTTTGGCGCCAGCCGCATCCGAACCGTGGCACTGCGAGCAGTAGGTCAGGAACAGATTCTTGCCGATGGCGCGCGCTTCTGGGTTGGCGGCGACGGTAGCGATATCTTGTTTCATGAACCCGGCGTAGACCGGCTGGAACTTGGCCTCGGCGGCTTTCACCTCGTCCTCGTATTCCTGCAGGGAGGTCCAGCCCAGCACGCCGGCGAAGTTGCCCATCCCCGGCCACAGCACCAGATAGACCGCTGCGAAAATCAGCGTGCCGTAGAACAGGCCCAGCCACCAGCGCGGCAGCGGGTTGTCGAAATCCTGCAGATCGCCGTCCCAGGTGTGCCCGATCAGCTCGGGTTTTTCCCCGGGCTGAAGTTTGCGCGTGGTATGCGACTTGATGAATACCCAGGTGCCGATAATGCTCACCGCGGTGATCACGCTGATGTAGATCGGCCAGAAGCCGCTTGTGAAATCGCTCATTGCTTGTCTCCTTGTTTGGCGGGCGTGTCGTCTTCGCTGAAGGGCAACTTGCCTGCGTCTTCGAAACGCGCTTTGTTACCCTTGCTGTAGGCCCACCAGACGATACCGATGAACACCACGATAAAAACCGCAGTGACGATGCCGCTGAGGGTTCCGCTATCCATTTGGATGTCCTCAGTTCTTCGGGGCGTGAGTGCCTAAAACCTGAAGATAGGCGACCATCGCGTCCATCTCGGTTTTGCCTTCCAGCGCGGCTGGGGCTTCGGCGATTTCCTGCTCGGTGTAGCCGTGCCCGACTATGTTCAGCGTGCGCATCTTGCTCTGGATCGATGCGTCTTGAAGCGGACGGTCGAGCCAGGGGTAGGCCGGCATGTTCGATTCCGGCACCACGTCGCGCGGGTTCAGCAGGTGCGCCACGTGCCAGGCATCGGAATACCGCCCGCCGACGCGCTGCAGATCCGGGCCGGTACGCTTGGAGCCCCACAGGAAGGGACGGTCGTAGACATATTCGCCCGCCACCGAGTAGTGGCCATAACGCTCGGTCTCGGCGCGGAACGGACGCACCATCTGCGAGTGGCAACCGACGCAGCCTTCGCGGATGTAGATATCGCGTCCCGACAACTGTAGCGGCGTGTAGGGTTTCAAGCCTGATACCGCCGTGGTCATGGAGGTCTGGAAGAACAGCGGCACGATTTGCACCAGGCCACCGATGCTGACGACGAGAATGGTCAGCACGATCAACAGACCAATGTTCTTTTCTATGCTTTCATGCGAAGCCATGTTTGGTCTCCTTAGGCGTGGACAGCTTGCGGGATGGCGGCGTCATTCACCACGCGACCTTGCCGCACGGTTTGCCACACGTTGTAGGCCATCATCAGCATGCCGACGAAGAACAGCCCGCCGCCCATGAGACGAATACCGTAGAACGGATACATGGTGTTGAGCACCTGGGCGAAGCTGTAGGTCAGCGTGCCGTCGGCGTTCGCTGCGCGCCACATCAGGCCTTGCGCCACACCGGCGATCCACATCGAGGCGATATACAGCACTACGCCGATGGTGGAGAGCCAGAAGTGCCATTCGATCAGCTTGGTGCTGTACATCGACTCGCGGCCGAACAGGCGCGGAATCAGGTAATACATCGAACCCATGGTGATCATCGCCACCCAGCCCAGTGCGCCGGAGTGCACGTGGCCGATGGTCCATTCGGTGTAGTGGGACATCGCGTTCACCGTCTTGATCGACATCATCGGACCTTCGAAGGTCGACATGCCGTAAAACGACATCGCTGTGATGAGGAATTTCAGGATCGGGTCGGTGCGCAGTTTGTGCCACGCGCCGGACAGGGTCATGATGCCATTCATCATGCCGCCCCAGCTCGGTGCCAGCAGAATCAGCGAGAACACCATGCCGAGCGACTGCGCCCAGTCGGGCAGCGCGGTGTACTGCAGGTGGTGCGGACCCGCCCACATGTAGATGAAGTTGAGCGACCAGAAGTGCACGACCGACAGGCGATACGAGTAGATCGGACGGCCTGCCTGCTTCGGAATGAAGTAATACATCATGCCGAGGAAGGCGGTGGTGAGGAAGAAGCCCACTGCGTTATGGCCGTACCACCACTGCACCATCGCATCCTGCACGCCGGCGTAGGCCGAGTAGGACTTGTACCAGGCACCGCTACCGCCAAGAATCCATGGCAGCTCAGCGCTGTTGACCAGATGCAGAATCGCGATGGTCAGAATGTAGGCGCCGAAAAACCAGTTCGACACATAGATGTGTTTGGTTTTGCGCTTGATGATGGTTCCAAAGAACACCAGTGCGTAAGACACCCACACCAGCGTGATCAGGATGTCGATCGGCCATTCCAGCTCGGCGTATTCCTTGGAACTGGTGATGCCCAGCGGCAGCGTGACAGCAGCCAGCACAATGACCAGGGTCCACCCCCAGAACGTGAATGCCGCTAGCTTCTCGGCCCATAGTCGTACCTGGCAGGTGCGCTGCACGATGTAGTAGGACACTGCGAAGAGGCCTGAGCCACCGAAGGCGAAAATCACCGCGTTGGTGTGCAAAGGACGAAGACGGCCATACGACAGCCACTCGATGCCAAAGGTTATATCCGGCCAGATCAGCTGCACGGCCAGGATTACCCCGACCAGCATCCCGACTATCCCCCACACCACCGTCATGATGGCGAACTGGCGGACGACCTTATAGTTGTAGGTTGTCGCTTCCATACACGTCTCCCGTGATTGATGACTAAATTGGTACATGCGAATTTGATGATGTTTTTCGCATATGGGGATAAATATATCGATTTATAAAGGTGTGTCAAGTTGTCGCACTCCGCAGGGAGTGGACCAGGCTGCCACTTGTTGTTTACATGCGAAAAATGACGCATCCCTGATTTTTTTATGTCTGATTTAGACTTGGTATAGCTCAGTTCGCATGCAATTGATATGCATCAAGTTTCCAAACCCGGCAGTACTCGCATCTGCGTCATCCGCCACGGTGAAACCGGATGGAATGTGGAGAAGCGCATACAGGGGCATACCGACATTCCGCTCAACGAGACCGGACGGGCGCAGGCGCTGGCGATGGCGTTCAATGCGGCCCACCATCGGTTCAACGCGATCTACAGCAGCGACCTCATGCGGGCGGTGGAAACGGCGCGGGTACTGGCGCAGCGCGAAGACCTGGAGGTGAAATGCCTGCCGCAACTGCGCGAGCGGTATTTCGGATTTTTTCAGGGGCTCACGGCGGCGGAGGGCGCCGAGCGCTATCCGCAGGCGTATGCGCACTACGTGGGGCGGGACCTCGACTACGACTTCGACATGGGCGAGTCGCTGCGCAGCTTCGCCGGGCGGGTTGCGGAGGGCATCGACTTACTGGTGCGGCATCACAGCGGGCAGACGATCGCGGCGGTCTGCCACAGCGGCGTGCTCGATGTGATCTATCGCCGCGCGACCGGCCGCCCGCTGCATACGCCGCGCGATTTCAAGATTCCCAACTGCGCGCTCAACTGGTTTCATTTCGATGGCCAGGGCTGGCATCTGGACGCCTGGGGCGATCGCCATCATCTGCACGAGGTGCTGATGGAACCGCC
>JBGSZD010000023.1:0-1737 GCA_041750575.1 Thiobacillus sp.
GATGCGCTCCATCGACACCACCTCGCGCGCCAGCTTGCCCAGCACCGCGGCCTGGTAGCCGCAGCCGAGACCGATTTCCAGCACGCGGCCGAGCTCATGGCCGGAACCGTTTTCGCCGTGCCGCGCCAGCTCCGCCATGCGCGCGACGATGTAGGGATTGGAGATGGTCTGCCCGAATCCGATCGGCAGCGCGGTGTCTTCGTAAGCGCGCGACTCCAGCGCCTGATCGACATACAGATGGCGCGGCACCGTGCCCATCGCCGACAGCACCATCGCGTCCTTGATCCCCTGCTCGCGTAAACGTTCGACCATGCGGCCACGCGTGCGCGCCGAGGTCATGCCGATGCCGGTGCGTGAGTTCAGGGTTTCAGCCATGCGTTCACGCTATCCATCTGGCTGAAACGGGTGAGGTCCATTTGCAGCGGCGTAATCGATACCTGGCCGTTGGCGACCGCGAAAAAGTCCGTGCCCATACCCGCGTCCTGCGCGGCGCCGGCGGCACCCACCCAGTACACGGTCTGGCCGCGCGGGTTGGTGGTCTTCACCACCGACTCGGCCTTGTGGCGCTTGCCCAGCCGGGTCACGGTGAGTCCTTCCAGATCGTCCCACGCACAGTCCGGCACGTTGACGTTGAGCAACATCGGTTCGGTCGGCGGCCGCGTCTGGATGCGCTGCACCAGATCGGCCACCACGCGCGCGGCAGTGTCGAAGTGCTGCGCGTTGTGGCTGGCAAGCGACACCGCAATCGAGGGAATGCCCAGCAGATAGCCTTCAGTGGCGGCGGCGACGGTGCCGGAATAGATCGTGTCGTCGCCCATGTTGGCGCCGTGATTGATGCCGGAGATCACCATGTCGGGCATGTGATCGAGCATGCCGGTGACAGCGAGATGCACGCAGTCGGTCGGCGTGCCGTTGACATAATAGAAACCGCTCGGTGCCTGCCTCAACATCAGCGGGCGGTCGAGCGTCAGCGAATTGGACGCGCCGCTGCGGTCGCGCTCGGGTGCCACCACGGTAATGTCGGCCAACGGCGCGAGCGCCTGCGCCAGCGCGGCAAGACCGGGGGCGAAATAACCGTCGTCGTTGGAAAGCAGGATGCGCATCAGCGGCGTCCTCCGGAGCGGGCGGGCGAGAAACGCGGGGCAAACATGGAGAAAACGCAAACGGAAAACATGCGCCCGATTCTAACACCGGGGCATGGCCGATTCAGTCGTATTCCACGCTGTAAAACGCATCGAAACTGCTTTGCTGGCCGGCCTGCGCTTCCAGCCGCACATGCGGCGACAACTGGTACAGCACTTTGACGACCTGGCTCAGGCCATCGAGGCTTTGTTCGTAGGAAAGCGTGGCGCGCGAGGACAGCCGCTTGCCGACGCTGACCACGGTGCTGGTGAGATCTTCGCCGCTGCCGGCGCGCACGTCGAAGCTGTCGATCTTTAGGGCTTCGGCCAGCTTGGTCTGGAAATTGATCGATTCCGACTGGCTCAGCAATGCGCCCGCGGCCACCTGCAACAATACGAATTCCTGCTGGCTGCCATTTTCCAAACCATGCCCGAGCACCAGCCAGGAAAGTTTTTCGGTATCGGGCATGGCCGGATCGGAATACAGCTTTACCACCGGACGCTGCACCGTACCGCTCACCTGCACGCCAGCTTTCACCGTCGGCGTCTTGCGCACTGCCAGCACGTCGAGCCCCGGGTTGTCGATGGGGCCGGCAAAGCGCAGCACGCCGCGTTC
>JBGSZD010000024.1:0-4224 GCA_041750575.1 Thiobacillus sp.
ACAAGGGCAAGGGTCCGGTCGCCACGCTGCTGGTGCAATCCGGCACGCTGCGTCGCGGCGACATGGTGCTGGCCGGCCAGGTGTATGGCCGCGTGCGCGCCATGCTCGACGAAGCCGGCAAGACGGTGACCGAAGCCGGCCCGTCGATCCCGGTGGAAATTCAGGGTCTGTCAGACGTGCCGCAAGCGGGCGAGGACATGATGGTACTGCCGGACGAACGCAAGGCGCGCGAGATTGCTCTGTTCCGTCAGGGCAAGTTCCGCGACGTGCAACTCGCTAAAAAACAGGCCGCCAAGCTGGAATCGATGTTCGACCAGATGGGCCAGGGCGAAGTACAGCACCTGCCCATCATCCTCAAGGCCGACATGCAGGGTTCCTACGAAGGTCTGGCACACGCGCTGTCCAAGCTGTCGACCGACGAGGTCAAGGTCAACATCATCCACAGCGCGGTGGGCGCGATCACCGAATCCGACGTCAACCTGGCGCTTGCCTCCAAGGCGGTGCTGATCGGCTTCAACGTGCGCGCCGATGCCTCGGCCCGCAAGCTGGCCGAGTCCAGCGGCGTCGACCTGCGCTACTACAACATCATCTACGAAGCAGTGGATGAGGTGAAAGCTGCGCTGTCCGGCATGCTGGCGCCGGAGAAGAAGGAAAGTGTCATCGGCACCGTGGAAGTCCGCCAGGGGTTCGTCATTTCCAAGGTCGGCACCATTGCCGGCTGCTATGTGACGGATGGCGTGATCAAGCGCAACGCCGGCGTGCGCGTGCTGCGCAACAACGTCGTGGTTCACCAGGGCGAACTCGATTCGCTCAAGCGCTTCAAAGACGACGTCAAGGAAGTCAAAGCCAACTTCGAATGCGGCCTCTCGCTGAAAAACTTCAACGACATCCAGGAAGGCGACATCCTCGAAGTGTTTGAAGTCGTGGAAGTGGCGCGCAGCCTCTAATGCCGAAGGATTTCCCGCGGGCGCGTCGCGTCGCCGACCAGATCCAGCGCGAACTGCCGGAGTTGATCCGGCAGGAAGTGAAGGATCCGCGCGTCGGCATGCTGACCATCACCGAGGTCGACGTGAACCGCGACATGGAGTTCGCCAAGGTTTATTTCACCACTCTGGGCGGTGAGGCCGAGCATGCCGCCTGTCTGCAGGGCCTGCAGCGCGCCAGCGGCTTTCTGCGTTCGCAACTGTCGCACCGCATGCAGTTACGCGTGGTGCCCAAGCTCACCTTCGTTTACGACCGCTCGGTCGAATACGGCATTCAGCTCACCCACCTGATTGAAGCGGCTGTCGCCGAAGACGCCAAACACCCGAAGGACGAGTGAAGCCCGCCCGCCAACCGATTGATGGCGTGCTGTTGCTGAACAAGCCGGTCGGCATCACCTCCAACGCCGCCCTGCAAAAAGCCAAGTGGCTGCTCAACGCTAAAAAAGCCGGTCACACCGGCACCCTTGATCCCTTTGCCGACGGCTTGCTGCCGCTGTGTTTCGGCGAAGCCACCAAGTTTTCCGCCTACCTGCTGGAGGCCGACAAACACTATCGCGCGGTGCTGCAACTCGGCGTCACCACCACCACCGGCGATCCGGAAGGCGAAGTGCTCAGCACACGCGACGTGGTGTCCAACTGTGCCGACATCGTCGCTGTACTGCCGCGCTTCACGGGCGAAATCGAACAAATCCCACCCATGCATTCCGCGCTCAAGCACCAGGGGCGCCCGCTGTACGAATATGCGCGTGCCGGCATCGATATTGCACGCCCGGCGCGTCGCGTCACGATACGCGCATTGGACATGTTTGAATGCGCGCCGCCGCGCGTCGTACTGGACGTGCGATGCAGCGCCGGCACCTATATCCGCACTCTGGCGCAGGACATCGGTGCCGCGCTTGGTTGCGGCGCCCATCTCACCGCGCTGACGCGCATCGCCTCCGGCGGATTCAGGCTTGAACAGGCGCATACGCTTACCGACCTGGAAACGCTCGACGCTGACCAACGTCAAGGCTTGTTGCTGCCTGCGGACTGCCTCGTTGCCCACCTGCCGGCCGTCGATTTGTCAGCCGATGATGCATTAGCCTTGATGCAAGGCCGCAGCGTGCCGTATGGCCAGGATCGAAATGGTCTGATTCGCCTCTATGCACGCAACCAGGAATTTATCGGCCTGGCCGAAGCCGCGTCGGGACAACTTATCCCACGCCGCCTTCGCAACACACAGGCTTGATGGTCGGCAAGACTACGGGCGCACCAGGCGAATAGACGGATTTCACGTAAACCATGATATGCACAAAGCCCCCAACCAGTGGGGGCTTTGTGCTTATACCAAAATGCCCGAGGGGCATTTTTAGTTCCGCGTCACACTTGCGGATGGGCGCGTTCGAGTTTGGAATCGAGCTTGTTCAACGCGTGCAGATAGGCCTTGGCGGACGCTACGACGATGTCGGTGTCGGCACCCTGGCCGTTCACGACGCGGCCGTTCTTGGCCAGCCGCACGGTGACTTCACCCTGCGCGTCGGTGCCGCTGGTGATGTTGTTCACCGAGTAGAGCAGCAGGTCTGAGCCGCTGTTGACCACTGACTCCAGCGCCTTGAACGTTGCATCGACCGGTCCTGAACCCACCCCCGTCGCCTGGCATTCGGCGCCTTCGTCGGTGAAGACGAGTTGGGCGTGCGGAATTTCGCCGGTCTCGGAACACACTTTCATTGACACGAGCTTGAAACGCTCGTGCTCGGTGGCATACCCCTCGTCCGATACTAGCGCCTGCAAATCCTCGTCGAAAATTTCGCGCTTCTTATCGGCAAGATCTTTGAAGCGTGCGAACGCGGCATTGAGTGCCTCTTCGCTGTCGAGCACGATGCCCAACTCACCCAGTTTGCTCCTGAAAGCATTGCGGCCGGAAAGCTTGCCGAGTGTGAGGCGGTTGGCATGCCAGCCCACGTCTTCGGCTCGCATGATTTCGTAGGTTTCGCGGTGCTTCAAAACGCCGTCCTGGTGGATACCGGATTCGTGGGCGAAAGCATTGGCGCCGACGATGGCCTTGTTCGGCTGCACCGGGTAGCCGGTGATGCTGGAGACGAGCTTGGATGCTGGCACAATCTGTGTCGCGTCGATGCGCGAGTCGCAGTTGAAGACGTCCTTGCGCGTGCGCACGGCCATGACGATTTCCTCGAGCGAGGCATTGCCCGCGCGCTCGCCCAGGCCGTTGATCGTGCATTCGACCTGGCGCGCGCCGTTCATCACCGCGGCGAGCGAGTTGGCGACGGCCATGCCGAGATCGTTGTGGCAGTGGGTAGACCACACGACTTTATCCGCGCCGGGCACGCGCTCAATCAACTGCTTCATGCGCTCGCCCCACAAAGCCGGGATCGAGTAGCCGACGGTGTCGGGCACGTTGATCGTCTTGGCGCCAGCCTGGATCACCGCATCGAATACGCGAATAAGGAAATCCATGTCGGAACGCACCGCGTCTTCGGCGGAAAATTCCACATCGTCCGTGTACTCAAGCGCGAGCTTGACCGCCTTTACCGCCGCGTCGACGACCTGATCGGGCGTCATCCGCAGTTTCTTCTCCATGTGGATCGGCGAAGTCGCGATGAAGGTGTGGATGCGGCCGCGCTTGGCGGGTTTGATCGCCTCGCCGGCGGCGCGGATGTCGCGCTCGTTGGCGCGTGCCAGCGAACACACGGTCGAGCTCTGGATGACTTCGGCAATATTGCGGATTGCATCCGCGTCACCCGGGCTGGCGGCAGCAAAACCGGCTTCGATGACATCGACACCGAGCTTTTCGAGCTGGCGGGCGATGCGGAGTTTTTCTTCCTTGGTCATCGACGCGCCTGGGCTTTGCTCGCCGTCGCGCAAAGTGGTATCAAAAATAAACAAACGGTCTTTCATGGTTGGCTCCATGGGAAGTCGGAGTCGACGTCAATATCGACGCGGGCCGACGCATTATAAGGGCTTGCCGCTAGAAGCTGCGGCGCGGGGTACTGCAGGGGGAGGGGGGTTAATGTGCGCGCGCGCAGCGCAGCAGCAGGCTGCCGAACAGAACGTTCGGCAGGAAGTGAGCAAAAGAGGGCTGTGGCCAATTAGACATAGTCTAAATTCAGTAGTGTCCGGTTAAAAATCAAACAAAATCAGTTGGTTATCTGGTGGCAGCGGAATGCTTCTGGTGGTGTCTGGCTGCAGGGCGCATGAAATAAGGGTTTTCTCGAAAACCGAGACCGACAATATCTGTAACAAA
>JBGSZD010000025.1:0-10803 GCA_041750575.1 Thiobacillus sp.
CAGGCCGCGGTTGGTGTATTTTTTGGCGATGGAAATGACCAGGCGCAGGTTGGCCTCGATCATTTCGCGCTTGGCGCGGCGCGCCTTGGCTTCGCCAGTGGACATCTGCTTGTTGATGTCCTTGAGGTTCTTGATCGGCAGGCCAACGCGATCCTGCATGGCGATGAGCGCTTCCTGGTGTGCCTTCACTTCGTACTGTACTTTGGCAAGCGTTGAGCAGTAGCCTTTTTTGGCGGCGATTTCCTTGTCCACCCAAGTCAGCGCAGTTTCGTTGCCGGGAAAGGTCTTGATGAAATGCGCGCGCGGCATGCCGGAACGGTTGACGCAGAAATCCATGATCTTGCGCTCGTGCGAGCGGACTTCTTCCACCGCGTTGCGAATTTGTTCGCACAGGCCGTCGACCTGGCGCACCGAGAAACGGATTGCCATCAGCAATTCCGTGACTTCGGTCTGCGCCTTCATATGCTGCGGGCTGCCCAAGCCATATTTGATATGTGCGTTCTGGGCCTTCTTGTACGCTTTGCGGATGAAATCGAACTGCGCCAGCGCTTCGGCCTTCAATTGCGCCAGATTGGCGGCGGCCACGGCGGCGCTGGCCTCTTCGTCATCCTCGTCGGCTTCGTCGACGTCGGCAGCAGGGCTGTTGTCGACCGCTTCGGCGGCCGTTTCCAGTTCAACAAAGCCATCGATCAGTTCGTCGATGCGCATTTCGTCTTTTTCGACCTGCGTCGCCATATCCAGAATCTGTTGGATGGTGAGCGGGCACGACGAAATCGCTTGCACCATGTGGCGCAAGCCTTCCTCGATGCGCTTGGCAATCTCAATCTCGCCTTCGCGGGTGAGCAGGTCGACCGAACCCATTTCGCGCATGTACATGCGCACAGGATCGGTGGTGCGGCCAAACTCGGAATCGACCGTGGTCAGCGCCTGCTCGGCTTCAGCCACCACGTCCTCGTCGGCGACGGCCGGCGCGGCCTCCTGCATCAGCAGGGTCTCGGCATCCGGCGCTTCGTCGTAGACCTGGATGCCCATGTCGTTGATCATGCTGATCACGCCTTCGATCTGGTCGGCGTCCAGCACCTCATCGGGCAGGTGGTCGTTGATTTCAGCGTAGGTCAGGAAGCCCCGTTCCTTGCCCAGGATGATCAGGTTTTTAAGCTGGGTGCGGCGCGCTTCCGCTTCTATCGGCGTCAACTCTTTCAGGGGGAGCAGCGCTTCGTTTTTTTTGGCGCTACCGCCTGGTTTTCTTCCACGTACAGCCACAGGCTTTCTCCGCTCAGGTTCCGCCGCGCAATCGGTGCGCGGTCAGGAAAAAATCGTTCAAAAACCGGCAATTATACCGTAAACCGGGGCTTTGTCTCGACGTTTCTGGCAAGCTAGGACCGTGCCAGATCGGTCAGTTCCTGGCGTTCGCCTGAACTCAAACTACCCAGCGGCCGAGCAGCCAATTCCTGCCAGCGGCGGCGCTGCCAGTCGTCGCGCAATTGTTTGACGGCGCCATCGAACTCGGCGTTCCAGTCCCAGGTTTCATCTTTGTCGAGCAAATCCGTCATCAGTTCATCGATCAGGGATTCCAGCGTGCTGCCACGCGCGGCTTCGGCCAGGGCGGGCAGATTCAACTGCCCTACATCGGCCAGCCAGCCGAGCAATTCGCCCATGGCTCCGCCCAGCGGGTCATTAGTATCGAGCAAGTGCGGTTCGATTTCGGCGGCGCGTTGTGGGTTCATCAACAGCGTGCGCGCCAGACTGCGCAGGCGCGACGGTGCTGGGCGGCGTTGTGGGCGGGGGCTGGCGCGGCGGATTGCGCCGGGTTTGAGCCCCATCAGGACGAAATCGTCGGCTTGCAGATGCGCCAGTTCGGCGATCTGTCGCTGGATCAGTCCTGCAAGCAGCGGCGCCGCAATTTTTTCCAGCAGCGGTTTGGCTTCCTTCAGCATGGTCGCCCGGCCTTCCTGCGTATCGAGCTTGCGGTCGCGTGCCAGTTCGCGCACAAGAAAAGCAGAGAGCGCCACCGTGTCGGTATCCAGCAGGTGCAGGAACGCAGCCTGGCCGTGCGTGCGGATATAACTATCGGGATCTTCGCCTTCGGGTAGGAACAGGAAGCTGACTTCCTTGCCGTCCTGAAGCGCTTCCAGCGTGTTTTCCAGCGCGCGCCAGGCGGCCTTGCGCCCGGCGTTGTCGCCGTCGAAAGCATAAATCAAACGATCGGTGTGACGCAGCAAGGTACGTGCGTGGATGGGCGTGGTGGCGGTACCCAGCGTGGCGACGGCGAATTCCACCCCATGCTGCGCCAGCGCCACCACGTCCATGTAGCCCTCGACCACGATGGCGCGGCCGGCTGCCTTGATGGCCGCACGCGCCTCGAACAGGCCGTAGATTTCCGAGCCCTTGTGGAACAACGGGGTTTCCGGTGAATTGAGGTATTTCGGTTCCCCTTGGTCGAGCACGCGCCCGCCGAAGCCGACGATCTGGCCCTTGACGTTGCGGATGGGGAACATGATGCGGTCGCGGAAGCGGTCGTATCGCCGGCTATCACCTTCGATGACAAGGCCAGAAGCCGTGAGCGCGTCAGCGTTGTAATCGGCAAAAACCTGCTTCAGTGGCGAACCGTCCGGTGCATAGCCGATGCCGTAGCGGGCGGCGATGGCGCCGGTTAGCCCGCGCCGTTTCAGGTATTCGATGGCATGTGGCGTTTGCTTGAGCATTTTCTTGTAGAACTGCGCGGCCTGTTCCAGCGCATCCCACAGCGCGGGCGGCGGCTTGGGGCGATCAGGTTCCTGTGCCGATTCCGGTATCGGCAGGCCGACGTCCTGTGCCAGCGCCGCCACCGCGTCGGGAAAACTCATGTGCTCGTATTCCATCAGGAAGCCGAGCGCGGTGCCGTGCGCGCCGCAGCCGAAGCAGTGGTAGAACTGCTTGGTCGGGCTGACCGTGAAGGAAGGGGTTTTTTCGCTGTGGAAAGGGCAACAGGCCTGGTAGTTCTGTCCGGCCTTCTTCAGCGGTACGCGCCGGTCGATGACGTCGACGATGTCGACGCGGGTGAGCAGGGTGTCGATGAAATCGCGCGGGATCATGGTTGCGGCATGATAAACCCGGGCAAGCTTGCCGGGCAGGTGGAGCGATCAACCCGCCAAGCGGGTTTTGATCAGAGCAGAAACCTGCCCCATGTCGGCACGGCCGGCGAGGCGGGGTTTTAGGAGTCCCATAACCTTGCCCATATCCTTGGCACTGGATGCGCCGGATTCGGCAATCGCCGCAACAACCGCGGCTTCGATTTCGGCGGTGGAGAGTTGCTCAGGAAGGTAAGCCTGCAGGACAACGAGTTCAGCCTGTTCGGCGGCCACCAGATCGGCTCGGCCGGCAGCCTGAAACTGGCTGATCGAATCCTTGCGTTGCTTGATGAGTTTTTCGACGATGCTGCCGACTGCAGCGTCGTCCAGTTCGATGCGTTCGTCGACTTCTTTCTGCTTGATCGCAGCCAGTAGCAGGCGGATCGTACCGAGGCGCGCCGTTTCCTTGGCGCGTTGCGCCTCATCAGGATTAGTGCGGCCACGCATCGCCGCTTTCATGTCATCGGTGATGCGGAGCTTGAGCGACATGCCGGGCGGGCGTAAGCGTGGGAAATACTGCCGAGCGGCAGTATCAATACATCTTGGGGGGGAGTTGCTGGCCGCGCAGGCGCTTGCTTTGGCGCTTGACGGCAGCCGCGAGCTTGCGCTTGCGCTCGGCGGTGGGCTTCTCGTAGAACTCGCGGGCGCGCAGTTCGGTCAGGAGGCCGACTTTTTCGATGGAACGCTTGAAGCGACGCAGGGCGACATCAAACGGCTCGTTTTCTTTGACTTTGACGTGAGGCATGTGCAGATGGCTTCCGGGAAACGGGAAAAACGAGAATAATAGCAAGCCCCGGAAGTTTTTTCCAGTCCCCCGTTTTTCTGACCCCATGCTGGTGCTTGGCATCGAATCCTCCTGCGATGAAACCGGTGTCGCGCTGTATGACAGCGCGCGCGGCCTGTTGGCGCACGCCTTGTATTCGCAGATCGCCATGCACAACGCGTACGGCGGCGTGGTGCCGGAACTGGCCTCGCGCGACCATATCCGAAGGGTGCTTCCCTTGACGCGTCAGGTGATGGCCGAGAGTGGCCGCACACTTTCCGATCTCGACGGTATTGCCTATACGCAGGGGCCGGGGCTTGCCGGCGCCTTGCTGGTGGGTGCGGGAATGGCGCGTGCACTGGCCTTTGCGCTGGATATTCCTGCCGTCGGCGTGCATCACCTCGAAGGCCACATGCTGTCGCCATTGATTTCCGATACGCCGCCCGCGTTTCCGTTTGTCGCGCTGCTGGTGTCGGGTGGGCATACGCAGTTGATGCTGGTATCGGGTGTGGGGCGCTACGTGCTATTGGGCGAGACACTGGACGACGCTGCGGGCGAAGCCTTCGATAAGACCGCGCAATTGCTGGGGCTGGGCTATCCGGGCGGACCGGCGCTGTCGAAGCTGGCGGCGACCGGCGATGTCAACCGCTTCAACCTGCCGCGACCGATGTTGCATTCCGGTGATTTCGATTTCAGCTTCAGCGGACTGAAAACCGCAGTGCTGACGCTGGTGCGCAAGGCCGGCCTGGAACAAGCGGCCGATATCGCAGCGGCGTTCCAGGTGGCGGCGGTAGACGTTCTGGTGACCAAAAGCCTTGCGGCCTGTGCGCACAGTGGCGCCAAACGGCTGGTCGTGGCGGGTGGCGTGGGCGCCAACGCCCATTTGCGTGAGAGGCTCACGCGCGAAGCCGGCGCGCGCGGCATCAGCGTGTTTTACCCGCGACTGGAATTTTGCACCGACAACGGCGCGATGATTGCCTACGCCGGTGCGCAGCGGCTGGCTGCGCAGTTAAATTTGATGCCGGCAGCGCCGGATATGGCTTTTGCGGTCAAACCGCGCTGGGAATTGTCGACGCTCGACGCCGTGTGAACGGCGGTTGAATGTAAGGCCAATTTACTGCCGAAGCATTGGATAGGCTTCGCGCAAAGCCTTGAGCCATTTTTCGCCGCCGGTCAGGTGTGCGATTTGATCCGGGAACAGCAAGAAGCCCACCAATACCGCCATCAGGCATACCAAGATCACGGTGCTGAAAATACTTTCAGGACGCAGCACGCCCCAGTAGCGGCTGACCAGGAACAGCGTGTCTTTCTTGTGTTCCGACATCGACAGCCAGCGTCGCAGCAGCTTGACCGCAAGATAGGCTGCATAACCGCCGGCGAGCGAGGCGAACACGATGCGGAAGATGGCGAACACATCGAGCCCGCCGCCGAGATACTGGTGATACAGCCAGGATACGAAGCCTAGCGACAGGGACGCCAGAATTGCGATGGCGACGTTGAGGAACAGGCGCCGCCGTTCGCGGGCTAGATCGCGCTGCCGCTCGATGAAGAAACCATCGACCTCGCGTTTGAAGTATTCGACCTTGTCCTGCACCAGCGAGGAAATTTCGGCTTTCGCTACCGCCATGCGCGCGTCCATGATCGCGCCGAGTTTTTCCCCGGCGTAATCGACCAACTCGCGCACGTCGTCCTTGGTGAACTGGCGTTGTTCGTGCAATTCGTCGGAAATCTTGTCGAGCTTGGCGTCGATTTCCTGGCTGGCCTGCCAGATCACATCTTTTAGTTCAGTGCCGGCCTGCGAGACGCCGACCTTCACCACATCCGCCAGGCGCTCGCCTGCGTGGTCGATCGCCTCGCGCGACACTTCGGCGAGGCTGTCTTTTGCGTAAGTGATCGATTTTTCGAACAGGGCCATATGGTGTGTTGAATCAGGGGCGCGTGCCGATGCGGCCTTCTTCACCGTTGACTAGTTTGATGAGGTTACTCTTGTGACGATAGACCAACAGCAACGCGATCACCAGCACGGTAATCGCGCTACTGGTCCAGCCCATCAGCAGACCGGCATAGACGGGCGCCAATATCGCCGTGACGAGCGCGGACAGCGACGAAATACGGAACACCAGCGTCATCGTCAGCCAGGTGGCAAGACAGGCCAGCCCGAGCCAGGGATCGAGGCCGACCAGTACGCCGAGCGCCGTGGCGACGCCTTTGCCGCCCTGGAAGCGGAAGAACACCGGGAACAGGTGGCCGATGAATACGGCCAGCGCGCACAGTAGCACGATGCTTTCGGACAGTCCGAACTGCGGCGCCAGCACACGCGCGAGCACCACGGCCACCCAGCCCTTCAGAGCGTCGCCCAGCAGCGTGAGCGCCGCCGCGGCCTTGCGTCCGGTGCGCAGCACATTGGTTGCACCCGGATTACCCGAGCCGAAACTGCGCGGGTCGGGCAGGCCCATGGCACGGCTGACGATCACGGCGAACGACAACGAACCGAGCAGATAGGCAACAGCAACAAACAACAGCGTGGTCATAGACAAGTCAGTAAAATGGCAGGTTTTGGTTGAGCCCCTGGGGCCTGCACGATGGATATCTTGTTTTTGCGGGACTTTCGTCTCGACCTGATTATCGGCATATACGAGTGGGAACGCAAAGTGCCGCAGCCGGTGCGGCTCGATCTCGAAATCGGCCTGCCGGACAGCAAGGCCGGTGGTACCGACAATGTGGCCGACACCATCGACTACGGCGCGGTAGCCAAGCGGGTGAAGGACTACCTGCACAATGCGCCGCAGCCGATCACGCTGGTCGAGTCGGTCGCCGAGCACGTGGCCGCCATTGTGCGTGACGAATTCGGCGCGCCTTGGGTGAAAGTGTCGGTGACCAAGTTCGCCATCGTGCCGGGTATCAAGGAACTCGGCATCACTATCGAGCGTGGCGCGAGCCTGTGAGTCTTGAGCAGATAGCTGCTACGGCGGCCATCCTGCTGGCGGCGTATTTCATCCGTGGCATCACGGGGTTCGGCTCCGGGCTGATTTCGGTGCCGCTGCTGGCGCTGTTCCTGCCACTGAAATTCGTGGTGCCGCTGATCCTGCTGCTGGACTTCACCGCATCGATCGTCATCGGCGGCCTGCATTTCAAACGTGTGATGTGGAATGAAATTGGCCTGTTGATTCCTTTTGGCGTCATCGGCGTCGTGCTGGGTACCAGCCTGCTGGTGAGTCTGCCGACTGAGCCCATGCTGATCGGCCTGGCGTGCTTCGTCTTTGTATTCGCGCTGCGCAGTCTGCTGAACCTGCGCGGCGATAAGCCGATTTCGCGCTTGTGGGCGGTGCCGGCCGCGCTGACTGGCGGCACGGTGGGCGCGTTGTTCGGAACCGGCGGGCCGCCGTATGTGATTTACCTGACGCATCGCATCCACGACAAAAGCGATCTGCGCGCCACGTTCTCGGCGCTATTTTTCAGCGAGGGCATCACCCGCATCGTCAGCTTTCTGATCGCCGGTTTGCTGATGACGGGTCAGGTATGGATCGCCTACTTCGCCGCACTCCCCGTCATGCTGGGCGCGCTGTATCTGGGTGGGCGCGTCCATGTCGGCCTGAGCCAGGACCGGATGACGCGGCTGGTCGGCGTATTGTTGCTGGTGTCGAGCGTGTCGCTGTTATTCAAGGCCCTGAGCACATGAGCGAATTCGCGTCTTTGCATTTTCAATCCGTATCGTTCGCCGGCCTGGCGCCGGGGCCGCGACTCATCGTGCTGGGCGCGGTACACGGTAACGAAACCTGTGGTACGCAGGCGATTCGCCGCGTCATCGCGGAAATCGAATCCGGCCTGCTGGCCATCATCGCCGGTAGCGTCACTTTCGTTCCGGTGACCAATCCGCTGGCCTACACGCGCCATCAGCGCATGGGCGATCGCAATCTCAACCGCAATCTGGTTCCTACCGAGGCACCAGTCGAGTTCGAAGACCGCATCGCCAACTGGCTGTGCCCGCTGCTGGCGCAGCACGACGTGCTGCTCGATCTGCATTCATTTCACACCGCGGGCGAGCCCTTCGTCATGCTGGGGCCGCAAGACAACAGGGGCACGCTGGAACCGTTTACACGCTCGGCGGAAGAAACCGCGCTGGCGCTGCGTCTGGGCGTACATCGTTTCGTCGATGGCTGGCTTGATACCTATGCTGTGGGCGTTGCCCGCCGGCTGGCGGCGGGTGTGTCGGCGCGCGAGGCCGACGTCCATTACGGCGTCGGCACCACCGAATACATGCGTGCGCAGGGCGGCATCGCGCTCACGCTGGAATGCGGCCAGCACGACGATCCTGCCGCGCTCGAGGTGGCCTATCGTGCGATTCACCACGCCCTGGCGCACCTCAGACTGACATCCGAATCCGCGCCGGTACTTGTGACCGACACGGAAGCGCTGCGCCTGTATCAGGTGGTCGATCGCGCTCACGAGGATGATCGCTTTGCGCGCGGCTGGGCGAGCTTCGATCGCGTGAGTGCCGGCGACATTATCGGCACGCGCCATGACGGTACGCAGGTGTTGGCGGACTGCGATGGCACCATCGTGTTTCCCAATCCCGGCACCTTGCCGGGGCAGGAGTGGTTTTACCTCGCCAAGCCCAGCACCCGGGTGTGATCCAACATGCAACGCCACCGTGCGTCGAATTGGTCTATAAAAAGATAAGCGGGTATTGTTATTCCGCATTCACTCACAGAAAGGAAAACCATGTTGCATGAAGTCAGCGGCGATATTCTTTTGTCCCAGGCGCAAGCCATTGCTCACGGCGTGGCGCCGAACGATGGACACAACCAGGGCTTGGCGCACGCGCTACGCGAGAGTTGGCCGGCGATGTACAAGGATTTTCGTCATTTTTGCCAGACCACGCATCCGAAGGCCGGGGCAATGTGGGCGTGGGCCGGCACCGAGGGCAAACGGGTGGCGTCGCTTTTCACCCAGGACGCGGCCTATGATCACGGCGCCAAACCGGGTCGCGCATCGGCGGAGAATCTCAATCACGCCCTGAAGGCTTTGCGCAAATGGGTCGAAGCGGAAGGCGTGACCAGCTTGGCGATGCCGCGTCTGGCCACCGGCGTCGGCGGCATGAACTGGGACGACGTGCGCCCACTGATCGACAAGCATCTGGGCGATCTGGCGATTCCGGTTTATCTGTATGTCACGTATCGTCAGGGCGAGCAGGCCAGCGAACCGGCCTGAGGTAAGTGGGCATGGGTCAGGAAATCAAGCGCACCCACTTTGACGCAACGGACTTCGAGCAGTTTTCCGCGAAACTGGCGGATGAAACGGCTGCGTTGCGCTCATTTGCCAGGGCCGGTGGATTTGCCGATGCGCGCTACGTGGCGGGTTTCGAACTCGAAGCTTGGTTGCTCGACCATGCCGGGCGGCCGAGTCCGGTCAACGCAGCCTATCTGCGTACGCTGAACGATCCGCTGGTGGTGCCCGAGTTGTCGCGCTTCAACGTCGAGCTGAACGCACTGCCGGTGGAGATGGGCGCGGGTGTGCTGGCCGCCATGGAGGAGTCCCTGCTGACCACCTGGGAGAAATGCCAGCAGGTGGCGCACGGCATGGATACGGTGCTGGCGATGATCGGCATCTTGCCGACCATACGTGACGAGGATCTGTGTCTCGCCAACATGTCGGCAATGAACCGCTTCGACGTGCTCAACGCGCAGGTGCTGCAGCAGCGCGATGGGGCACCCATCCGGATCGACATCGAGGGAGTGGATCAACTGCACCTGAGCCGTCCGGACGTGATGCTGGAAGCCGCCACCACCTCGTTCCAGCTGCATCTGCAGGTGCCGTTCGACCAGGCGGGCCGCTATTACAACGCTTCCCTGATCAGTTGCGCGCCGCTGCTGGCGGCGGCGGTCAATTCGCCGCTGTTGTTCGGCCAGCGCCTGTGGCAGGAAACCCGTGTGCCGCTGTTCGAGCAGGCGGTGGAATTGGGCGGCTACAACGGGCTGGCTGAAACCAGCGTGCGTCGGGTGACGTTCGGGCGCGACTACGTGGCAAGCAGTCCGCTGGAATTATTCGAGGAAAATCTCGAACACTATCCGGTGCTGCTGCCGATGCCGCAGACCGAATCGCCGCCACGCTACCCGCATCTGCGTTTGCACAACGGCGCCATCTGGCGCTGGGTGCGGCCGTTGATCGGTTTCGATGCCGCCGGCCTGCCCCATGTCAGGCTGGAGCAGCGGGTGCTGCCGAGCGGCCCGACCGTGCTGGACATGGTGGCCAATGCGGCGCTGTATTTTGGCCTGGTACATAGTCTGGCGCGACAGCCGCAGGCCGCCGAGGCGGATCTGCCGTTTGCCGCCGCGCGCGCCAATTTTTATGCCGCCGCCCGCCAGGGGCTGCAAGCCGACCTGACCTGGCTGGATGGCCGGCGATATCCCGTGTGCGAATTTATCCTCGAGATTGGACTGCCTCTGGCGCGACAGGGGCTGCGCGATTTCGGTCTGCCGGATGCCGAGATCGAGCATTATCTGGGCGTGGTCGAAGCACGCGTGCGCAGCGGACAGACCGGCTCGGCGTGGCAGTTGCAACGACTTGCGCAGGCGGGGGGCGATGTCCATCGCATGATGGACGATTATCTGGATAACCAGCGCTCCGGTTCCCGGTGCATGAATGGACGCTGTGATGTTGACCCAATACGACGCCTTGCCGCCTGGTTTGCTGGATCTGCCCGCTACCCGTCTGGGTGAGGTGCTGCCCGGTCCGACGCTGATCCATCTGCCGGGTCGGCGCCCCCCGCCGCTATTTGTATCGGTGCTGCTGCACGGCAACGAGGACACCGGCTGGCTGGCGGCGCAATTGGTGCTGCGGAAATACGCAGCGTCCGAGTTGCCACGTGCGCTGTCGCTGTTCATCGGCAACGTCGAGGCGGCGCGCTCGGGCTTGCGCCGCCTCGACGGG
>JBGSZD010000026.1:0-5185 GCA_041750575.1 Thiobacillus sp.
CTGCTGACGGCCTCGTCGCTGGCGGTGCTGGCGGCGCCGGGCTCCGACAACTTCATCGCACTGGCCATCATGCTGGCGCTGCTGGTTGGCATCATTCAGCTGCTGCTCGGCGTGTTCAAGCTGGGCGTGATCGTCAACTTCCTGTCGCATCCAGTCATCGTCGGCTTCACCAACGCGGCGGCCATCATCATCGCGCTGTCGCAGGTGTCCAAGCTGTTCGGCGTGCCGATGGGGCGCAGCGAGCATTTCATCAACGACATCGTCGGCGTCGCCCGGCTGATCGGCGATACCCATCTGCCGACGCTGGCGATGGGCGCGCTGGCGATCGCGCTGATGTGGGGCATCAAGAAATACACACCCAAGCTGCCCGGTGTGCTGATTGCCGTGGTGGTCACGACGCTGCTGTCGTGGGCAATCGGATTCGAGCGCAATGCGGACGGCAAGCTCGAGCAGATCGCCGACGCAGAGCTCCAGGCCGTGGTGCAGCAGAGCATGGCCGCCGCCAAACGGGTGGACGATCTGAATACGCTGGTCGCCGATAAATCGGCTGTGCTGAAAGCCACCCAGAAGACCGCCGGTGCGGCCAGCATCGGCTTCGTTCGCTCGGAGGCCGAACTGGCGCTGCTGCGCATCGACCTGCGCGATGCCGAAGCGGCGTTCACCAAGGAAAAGGCCGGGTTGCGCCATCTGCAGGTGGTGCGCAGCACGGACGCCAGCGGCGCGACGCTGGCCATTTATCCGGTGGGCAAGGCTCCTGAGGGAGCGACGCTGGACGAATCGCGCTACCGCCTGCGCAAGCTCAATGCCAACGGCTTCAAACTGGTGGGCGGCGGCGAAGTCGTCGGCGGGATTCCCGAGGGCCTGCCCAGCATCAAGCTGCCCAGCTTCAATCTGGATGCCCTGGGCTCGCTGCTGTCGGCCGCGCTGGTGATTTCGCTGGTGGGCTTCATGGAAGCGATTTCCATCGCCAAGGCCATTGCCGCCAAGACCAAGCAGCGCCTCGACCCCAACCAGGAATTGATCGGCCAGGGCCTGTCCAACGTGGTGGGCAGCTTTACCCAGGCCTTCCCGGTGTCCGGCTCGTTCTCGCGTTCAGCGGTGAACCAGAATTCCGGCGCCAAGACTGGTATGGCCTCGGTCATCACCGCACTGTTCGTGCTGTTGACGCTGCTGTTCCTGACCCCGCTGCTGTACCACCTGCCGCAGGCCGTGCTGGCCGCCATCATCATCATGGCGGTGATCGGCCTGGTGAACTTCCAGGCAGTGAAACATGCGTGGCAGGCCAGCAAGCATGACGGCATCGCCGCCTTGGTGACCTTCATCGCCACGCTGGCGTTCGCCCCGCACCTCGACAGCGGCATCATGGTCGGCGCGGGCCTCGCGCTTGGGCTCTATCTGTACCGCACCATGTCGCCGCGCGTCTCCGTACTCGGACGCTACAAGGACGGCACTCTGCGCGATCTCAAGGTCAATCCCGACCTGCCTACCAGCAAACACGTGGTGGCGATCCGCTTCGACGGCTCGCTGTATTTCGCCAACGTGTTCTATTTCGAGGACGCCGTGCTGGAAGCCGTATCCAATCACCCCGATGCCAAATACGTGCTGGTGGTGGGCGACGCCATCAACCAGCTGGACGCCTCGGGCGAAGAAGTCATCCATCATCTGCACGACCGACTGAAGAGCGCCGGCATCACCCTGGTCTTCAGTGGCCTGAAAAAACAGGTGCTGGACGTGATGCGCGCCACCGGCCTGTTCGACGCCATCGGCCAGAGCAAGCTGTTTGCCACGGTAGACCAGGCGATTGCCGCAATTTATGAGCAACTGGGCGAAGCGGCGGCAGACGACCTTTTCTGCGTGGTCGCCCCGGCGAAATAAAGTCCGGCCGATCCGGAACGGCCTCCACCCCATACAGGCTCAGGTATTGAAACGATGAATTTTTTCCCGGCAAGCTGGAAGCACTACACAGGCCATCTTTTGAAAGCGGATCTGACGGCCGGCCTGATCGTGGCGGTGGTGTCGATCCCGCTCGGCCTGGCCTTCGCCATCGCCTCGGGCGCGACGCCCATCCAGGGCCTGCTGACTTCGGTGGTGGCAGGCTCGCTGGTCGCCGCGTTCGGCGGCTCGCGCTTCCAGATCGCCGGCGCGGCGGCGGCGCTGATCCCGGTGCTGGCGGCGATTTCACTCACGTCGGCCAATGGCTTCCAGGACGTGATGATCGCCGGCATGATGGCGGGCGTGCTGCTGATCCTGATGGGCTGGCTCAAGTTCGGCAAGCTGATCGAGTACATCCCCTACCCGGTGGTGCTGGGCTTCACCTCGGGTATTGCCATCAGCATCATCGCCACGCAGATCAACAACGTGATCGGTCTGGTGGCGCGCACGGTGGACGGCGAAAAAATCATCAGCGCCGAAGGCTTGGTCAAGCTCCTGCCCAAGCACGAGTTTTTCCACGAGAACATGCTGGAAACCGCCCGTCACGTGATGGACGTGAATGGCTGGGCGATCCTGCTGACGCTGATTACCATTGCGGCGATCAAATACGGGCCGAAGCTGCCGTATCTCAAGCGCGTCCCCGGCGCGCTGATCGGCCTGGTGGTGGGTACGCTGGTTGCCGTTACGCTGAAGTTCCCGGTCGAAACCATCGCCAGCCTGTTTGGCCAGGTACCCTCCTCGCTGCCGGCGCCCAGCCTGCCCGAAGTCAGCTTTTCACATCTGCTGGAACTGGTCCGCCCCGCTTTCACCATTGCCGTCCTGGTCGGGGTGGAAGCGCTGCTGTCCGCCGTGGTGGCCGACAACATGACCGGCGATCGTCATCACTCCAATCGCGAACTGCTGGCGCAGGGCGCGGCCAACATCCTGTCGCCGCTGTTCGGCGGCATGCCGGCCACCGGCGTCATCGCCCGCACCGGCACCAACGTGCTCTCCGGCGCGAAGACCCGCTTGGCCGGCTTCTCCCACGCGGTCATTGTGCTGCTGATCATCCTGATGGCCGCTCCGCTCGCCAGCCAGGTGCCGATGGCCGTGCTGGCCGCGATTCTGATCATGGTCGCCAGCAAGCTGGGGGAGTTCCATCACGCCAAGCATCTACTTCAGCACGCACCGAGTGCCGACCGCGCGGTGTATCTGGCCACGGTTTTGCTGACGGTCTTCATCGACCTCACGGTCGCCATCGAGATCGGCATGGTGCTGGCCTCATTCCTGTTCATCAAACACATGAGCGAGAACACCTCGGAAGAAGTCGATCTGGCCGGCAACAGCCAGTACGCCGGACTGGTCAACACGGAAGGCGTGTGTCCGCAACTGATGTTCCACGAAGCGCACGGCCCGCTGTTCTTTGGCGTCGCCAAAGCCTTTGAACGCAAGATTTGCAACGACATGATGTGCAGCAAACCGTCGGTCATCATTCTGCGAATGTTGAAAGTGTCGATGATGGATACCACTGGCCAGCGCGCGCTGGAGGGCGTGCTGTACCACGCCAAACGCGAAAACCAGCACGTGATCTTTACCCGCGCCAACCCGCAGGTGGCGGGCATGCTGGGCGATCTGCAGGAAGACGGCCTGATTGGCGACGACGGGATCGTCGCCAATAGCGATCTGGCGCTTAAAACTGCCATGAAACACATGGATGCCGAAGTGTGCCGGTGCTGCACCACTCGCATTTTCCGCGAGTGCCAGCTCCAGCCGGGCGGCGAGCATCACCAGGCCAGCGCGGCTGCCTGATGTCGACGCCACGAAGCGGCTTATTGAATGGATCGCCGCGTTCGATTGAATGAATATGGGGCAGATTTATTCTGCGCAACCAGGTCTACGGGATAATAAAAAATAGTCCGCGTTTGACCGCACACACGACGAAACGCTAATCCGGGCACGATAGGTTTAAGATCGACATGATGGAAACCCTTCCCCTGCTCCCGCCTGATCCCGTCCTATGGGCGTGGGGCATCGTGCTGTTCTGGCTGGCACTGGGGTTTGCATCCCTGCTACTGCAAGGCTCGCAACGTCTGCTGAGCCGGCTGGTATTTCCGTTGGGGGCGCTCGGGGCGCTCGGCATTGCGGGCGTCGGCATGGCCGGCATGATTCTGCCCGCTTCCACGGCGATCCTGCCCATCGGCCTGCCCGACCTGCCGTTCCATCTGCGGCTGGATGCCCTGTCCGCCTTCTTCATGGTGCTGCTGGGTGGCGCAGCATTCGGCGTCACCGTGTATGCATCGGGGTATTTCCGCAGCATGGCCGCCGGCCCGCTTGCGCTGCTCGCCCTGTGGTATCACCTGTTCCTGGCGGGCATGGTCACAGTGTTGCTGGCCGACGATGCCTACGCCTTCATGGTGGCCTGGGAAGTGATGGCGCTGTCGTCCTACTTCCTCGTCACCACCGACCACAAGGTTCCCGAGATCCGCCGCGCCGGCTTCCTCTACCTGCTGATCGCGCACGTCGGCGCGGTGGCCCTGCTACTCGCCTTCGGCGTGCTGCAGGGTGGACACGGCGATTACACCTTCGACACCATGCGGCTGGCCGAGAAGACGCCGTTCTGGGCCTCGGCCGCCTACCTGCTGGCGCTGTTCGGCTTCGGCGCCAAGGCGGGCCTGGTCCCGATGCACGTGTGGCTACCGGAAGCGCACCCGGCCGCGCCTTCGCCGGTGTCCGCGCTGATGTCGGGGGTGATGCTGAAGACCGCCATCTATGGCCTGCTACGGGTGGCCTTCGATCTGCTCAACATTCAGATCGGCTGGTGGGGCACGCTGGCGCTGGCGCTGGGCCTGATCACCGCGCTCTACGGCGTGATCTTCGCCGCCGTGCAGTCGGACATGAAGCGGCTGCTGGCCTGGTCGTCGATCGAGAACATCGGCGTGATCATCGCCGCCTTCGGCCTCACGCTGATCTTCCACACCGATGGCAAGGGCGCGCTCGCCGCACTGACGCTCACCGCGCTGCTGTATCACGCGCTCAATCACGCCTTCTTCAAGGGCCTGCTGTTCGTCGGCACCGGCTCGGTGCTGCACGCTACCGGCGAGCGCAACATGGGGCGGCTGGGCGGACTGATGCGCTTCATGCCGTGGACCGCGTGGCTGACACTGGTCGGCGCACTGGCCATCGCCGGGCTGCCGCCATTGAACGGCTTCGTCTCCGAATGGCTGCTGCTGCAGGCCTTCCTGCTCACTCCCGGCCTGAGCCACCCCTACCTCAA
>JBGSZD010000027.1:0-2215 GCA_041750575.1 Thiobacillus sp.
ACCAGGTTGGCCTCGGCGGGCTGGGTGTCGAACAGAATGAGGCCGAATTCGTCGCCGCCGAGGCGTCCGAGGTAGGCCTGGTCCGGCAAGGCTGCGCGCATGGTGCGTGAAATGTCGAGCAGCAGGGTGTCGCCCACGGCGTGACCGCAGGTGTCGTTCACCAGCTTGAACTGATCGAGATCGATATAGCAGAACGCGTGCTGCTGCCCTTCCTCGCAGGCGGTTCGCAGCGCGCGGGCCAGACGGCCCTCTACCGCGCGGCGGTTCGGCAGCGTGGTCAGCGTATCGTGGAAGGCCATCTCGCGAAGATTGTCGAGCAGCTGTTTCTTCTCGCGCTCGTCGCGCAGCACATAGACTGCGCCGAAGCCGCCGTTTCCACTTAGTGGGGCGCAGCTGTAGCTGATGTCCAACGTGTCGCCGAAGCGCGTTTGCAGTCGTACCGAGCCCATTTTGCCGAGTTGGGGCGATTCCGATGCGAGGAAACAGGTGGGCAGCGCCTCGTCGCCTTCGGCGCGGTCGCAGCGCACCAGATTGCTGAGCGGGCTGGATACGGCATCTTCGAGCGCCACGCCAAGCAGGCTTTCGGCGCTGGGGTTGAGGTACGCCACCCGATTGTGGGCGTTGGTCACGATGACCGCATCGTTGATCGATTGCAGCGTGACCTGCCAGCGTTCCTTTTCCGCACTGAGCGCCGCTTCGTCGAGCTTGCGCTGCGTGATGTCGAAGCGGATCGTCAGGTATTTTTGTGGTTCGCCGTCGTCGTCCTTGACCGGGATGATGGTCGTGGCCATCCAGAACAGCCGGCCATCCTTGGCGCGATTGCAGATTTCACCGCGCCAGGTTCGTCCGCTGGAGATGGTCATCCACATCTGGGCAAAGAAAGCGTCGTCGTGCCAGCCCGAGTTGAGCATGCGGTGATTCTGGCCGGCCAGTTCTTCCCGGGTATAGCCGCTGATGACGCTGAACAGTTCGTTGACGAAGGTGATGTTGCCGGCGAGATCGGTTTCGGCCACGCAGGCCGAGCTGTCGAGTGCCTTCTGCTGCTCGCCCAGATCGGTGAGCAGGCGTTCCAGCGTCGCGCTCATATAGTTGAACGCGTGCAGCGTTTGCCGTAGCTCGGGGGGGCTGCCGGCGCGAATGGGGATGCGCGCGCTGTAGTCGCCCGTTTCGATTTGGCGCGCGGTGGCGCGTAAGCGGCCCAGGTCTTTCAAATTGGTTTTCAGCAAGGCATGGGTCAGCCAGGCGATCAGGATGAACGCGATGGCAAGCAGCACGAACAGGCGGGTGCCAAGGTGCCACAGAAAGTCCTCGTAGACACGGGCCGACGGCTGAATGAGCAAGCGGCCATAGAGCTTGTCGCCGACGACCAGGGTTTTCTGCATGACCGGAATGTCCAGCCCGGTCAGCCTGGCAAACCAGGCGGGACGGTCGGCACGCGGCGAATCGGCTTGCTCGCGCAGGGTGAACCCGTTGGGCGCGACGTATTCCACATACAGCAAATGGCCATCCGCGACCGGATTTTTCAGCTGGGCCTGCACGGCGGCGAAATCGCCCACGATGGCTGAATCGACGACTGCTTGGGACAAAGTCGCGAGCTGAGCCGAGGCCTGAGCCCGAAATACGGCATCAGTGTCCTGGCGGGCGGTCTGCAGCGCCTGTTGTCCCGCCAGCGCGAAAACCACCAGCAAGGTAAACAGCACGGCGCCCATGACGCGCCCCTGTGTGCTGAGTTGGGCGAGAGTCAGGCTTGGCCAGGGGCGCTTCAAGCGGGAGTCGGGGATGGCGTTCATACCCATGGAATCGACCGCAATCGACATTCCTGAAGGCACCATAAACCGGGTGTTCTACCGAGAGTGTCTGCTTACTACGGCGGGTTCGTTCAGGATTTCTTGCGCGCGCGTGGATGCGCCTGATCATAGACCTTGGCGAGGTGCTGCCAGTCGAGATGGGTGTAGACTTGGGTGGTACTGATGCTGGCGTGGCCGAGCATTTCCTGCACGGCGCGCAGGTCGCCCGAGGATTGCAGTACGTGGGTGGCGAAGGCGTGACGCAGCATGTGCGGGTGTACGTGCTGACCGAGGCCTGCCTGCGCCGCCCATCGATTGAGCCGCAGCTGCACGCTGCGCGGGGTGAGGCGCGTGCCGCGCTGGCTGATGAAGAGCGCGGGGGTGTTGTCGCGCGCCAGCGGCAATCGCTGCGGCAACCAGGCGGCAAT